>NZ_JBQSWK010000015.1:0-105702 GCF_052377065.1 Brachybacterium sp. AOP42-C2-15 | reverse complement strand
TGACGTGCATGGACGCGGCCGATCGAGGGCGAGGTTCCGATGCGGTCACGAGTGCGCGACGCCGCGGGCGCCTGGCTCCGCACCCTGGACTGCGCTGCTCATGCCGTACCGTGCCCGGACATGGAAATAGCCCCTGACATGCGATCAAGTCGCAGGTCAGAGGCTATTTCAGCTGGCGGAGGATGGGGGATTTGAACCCCCGAGGGCGTTAACCCAACACGCGTTCCAGGCGTGCGCCATAGGCCGCTAGGCGAATCCTCCAGCGCTCTATAAGAGCAGTGGATAGCGTACCTGACACCCCAGGGTGGTGCGAACCGGACCGACGCAGGTCACATTCGGGGCCTGGGCGAACGGGCAGCGGCGCGCGCTCGCGCACCGGCGATGCCCGGGCGCGACCGCGTCTCAGGCAGGCGCGCCTCCGCCACGCTCCGATGGTTCAGCGATCTCGAGCCGGAACCAGCGCCTCCTCCCTGCGCGCAGGACCCAAGAGGACGAGAGAGTCAGGAGCTCCTCCGGATCTGAGAAGCGGCGCCCCTCCAGCTCGACCCCGCCACCGGCCAGGAGGCGCCGTGCCTCGCTGCGGGAGAGCTCGGGGCGCGCCGTCGTCACCAGGTCGAGTGCGGTCATCGTCGTGCGGCTCAGCGCGAGCGGGGCCATCTCGCGGGGCTGCTCCCGTGCGGAGAAGACACGGAGGAACTCCTCACGGCTGCGACTCGCCGCGGGGGCGCCATCGTGCCGGGCGACGATCGCCTCGGCCAGATCGAGCTTCGCATCCCGGGCCGCAGCGCCTCCGGAACCCGCCCGTCGGCCGAGCTCCTCCACCCGCTCGAAGGGAAGGTCGGAGTAGACGCGGGCCCAGGTGCCCACCAGCTCGTCCTGCAGCGTCATCAGCCGACCGAACTTCTCCTCCGGCGCGGCGCACAGGCCCACGTAGTTGTTCAGCGACTTCGACTGCTTCGGCCCGCCGTCGAGGCCCGGCGTGACGGTGCTGGTGATGATCGTCTGCGGTGCCTGCCCGTGCTTGACCTGCAGCTCGCGTCCCATCGACTCGTTGAACAGCTGGTCGGTGCCCACGATCGTCAGGTCGGATTCCAAGGCGACGGAATCGAAGCCCTGCAGCACCGGGTAGATCAGCTCATGCATCGCGATCTCTGTTCCGGCGGTGATCCGTGAGCGGAACATGTCGCGGGAGATCAGGTGGGCGTGCGTGATCAGGCTGAGCTCGGACAGCAGCCCGGCGACCCCCATCTCGTCGAACCATTCGGAGTTCCGACGGATCTGCAGCAGCTCGGGCTCGGAACGCAGCACCCGGGTCACCTGATCGAGGAACGAGGTGGCGTTGTCGAGGAGCTGCTGCTCGGTGAGCACTGGGCGTGAGGCACTGCGGCCGGTCGGATCGCCGATGCGGCTGGTGGTGTCCCCGAGCAGGAAGATCACGGTGTGGCCATGGTCCTGGAGGGTGCGCATCATCCACAGGTTCACCGCGTGGCCGAGGTGGAGGTCCGGGGCGGTGAGGTCGACGCCGAACTTGACGCGCAGGGGCCGCCCCTCGCGCAGCCGAGTCAGCAGGTCCTCGCGGCCGATGATCTGGTCCGTGGTGCGCTCCAGCTCGGCGAGGATCTCCTCGGGGGAGCTGTGCGGCGGGGTCGGGGCGATGGTCATGGAGAGGTCCTTCCGGAAGGGCGAGGAACCTCGTGCGAACCCCTCGCCGTGGCGACGAAAAAAGGCGAGGACCGTGTGGTCCTCGCCTGGGGCTCTGAGTCGAGCGGTGCTATCTCACCTCGCCTGCCTCACGGCATCGGCGCGCGCACGACAGCGCGGCTCGTCCCAGAGCCGTGCGGATAGTCGATGCGCAGGTGCATGCCGGAAGGGTAGCGCATGCCTGGTGCCTGGTGCCTGGTGCCTGGTGCCTGGTGTCCGGCAGCGTCGAAGGCGCCGACGACGCGGACGACGCGGACGACGCGGACGATGCGGCCGATGCCGAGGAGACGGAGGAGCGACCGCCGATTCTGCGCTGAGGACCTATGTGGCCGCAGCGGATAGGTCGTCAGCGCACAATGGGCGGTCACCGACCGTGCGGGAGCGGGTACGGGTGCGGGTGCGGGTGCGGGAGCGGGAGCGGGGCCGGTGACAGTGAAGGTGAAGGTGAAGGTGACGGTGACGGCGACGGTGAAGGCGGGACACGTCGGTGCAGCGCCGGGCCGGGACCGGTCGAGGCGCGGAGGGTCAGCACCGGGTCGACGACGCTCGATGTGTCGTGCTCCCGGCCCGCGATCCGCTCGCGCAGCATCTGGGCGGCGAGGCGGCCCATCTCCTGCCGGGGCTGATTGACGCTGGTCAGATGGGGGCGCACGGTGAGCGCGACCGCGGAGGAGTCGTAGCCGACCACGCTGAGCTGCGCAGGGACCTCGATGTGGCGGTCGGCCGCGAGATGCAGCACGGTGACCGCAGCGATGTCGTTGGCCGCGAAGACGGCGGTGGGGGCGTCGGAGTCGCCACGGCGCACTGCCCGCAGCAGCTGTTCGATGCCGGCGTCGGCCGCGGCCGGATCGGGACCGATCACCTGCGCGCTCTCACGCAGACCCAGGCGCTCCGCCTCCGCCAGGAAGCCCGCCCGCCGCATCGCCGGCCCCGGCCGGGTGGACAGGGTGACATGGGCCAGCTGCCGATGCCCCTGCTCGACCAGATGGCGCACGGCCAGTGCCGCTCCAGCCTGGTCGTGGTTGAGCACCGAGTCGGTGCCGGTGACCGCATCCTGCATCCGCCCGATCACCACCACCGGCACCCGCTGTCCGGCCTGCTCGAGCGCCTGCGGGCTCAGCCAGGTGGTCACCGCGACGATCCCGTCCACCTCGAGCTCCAGCAGCCGCTGCAGCTGCCGTTCCAGATGGGCGCCGTCCCGCCGGCCGTGAGCGATCACCACCCCGAGCCCGAGGCTCTCCGCCTCGGCCTCGATCCCCGCGATGACGTCCGTGTGATACGGATTCCCGAGGTCCGTGGGCAGCACCCCGATCAGACCGGTGCCCCGTGACCGGCGCCGATAGCCGAGCTGCCGCGCCGCGGCCAGCACCCGCCCCCGGGTCGCCGGCGCGACCCCGTCACGATCATTGAGCGCCATCGACGCCGAGGCCGACGACACCCCCGCTGCGCGAGCGACGTCCGCCAACGTGATCCGGAGGGCGGTCCTGTCGGCGGGGGAGCTCATGAGACCGGTCTACACGACTCTTTTCGGGTTCTGACCGGCAGGACTGAAGAGTTTCAGGTCCAGAGACGAAGACGTGCCGGGAGGTTCACCCGGAGTTCATGAACCCACCGGACTCTCTTCCTAGCGTTGCTCATGCGGCGTCGGGATCCCGGCCTCGCGCCGTTCCCCTCATGATCGGAGAGACGTGAGCATTGCGCCTCGTTCCTCGCAGCCGGACCTCACCGGCATGCACCTCCCGCCGGAAGGGGGCCCCGTGCCTTCGGCGCCGGACCTGTCGGCACCGGACCTGTCGGCACCGGCCCTGCCTGCAGCGGCCCTGCCCGCCCCGCGGGCGCTGCTGCTGGACTTCGGCGGGGTGGTCATCTCCACCTCCTCGCGCGTGACCTGGGCTCGGGAGCTCGCCGAGATCGTGGTGGAGCGGGCGCGCGCCGTCGGCGCCGACCTCGAGCTCGCCGAGGTCGAGGAGTCCCTGCGCACCGGCCGCACCGCCCTGTCGCTGTGGAAGAACGCGGCCAGCCGTCGGCTCTCCCCGCGCGAGCTCGGCCCGCGCGAGATCGTCGAGGACTTCCTGCTCGCGGACCTGCCCGCGACGGTGCGCAGCGCCCTGGCCCTGGACGCCCGCGAGCTGCTCGCCGCGATGGCGCCCCTGGTCGCGGACCACCACCAGCGCCCCGGCATCACCGAGCTGCTCGCCGAATGCGCCGCTCGTGGGATCCGCCTCGGGATCGTCTCCAACGCCCACTCGGGCCGGGCACATCGCGCGATCCTCGAGCACCTCGGTCTGGCTGAGACCTTCGGCGTCCAGATCTACTCCGACGAGGTCGGGATCCGCAAACCGCATCCCGACATGATCCGTCTGGCCACCGAGGCGCTGGACGTCGACCCGCAGGAGGCCTGGTATGTCGGCGACACCCTGGACCGCGACGTCGTGGCCGGGCGCCGCGCCGGCGTCGGCGCCGTGGTGATCACCCGCGACCGCCGCACCGACCACCCGCCCTTCCGCGTCACCGACACTCCCGACCTGGTGCTCGAGACCCCGGAGGGACTGCTGGCACCGCTGCGGGCAGCGCTCGAGGCGTCGGCCGCCCGCGCAGCTGCTGCCGACCCCGCGGGCGCCACCGTCAGCGGCACCCTGACCCCCGACGGTGCCGTGGGTGACGTCGCCGCCGCCGACGGGACCGCGCTGCCCGGTGAGAACGACCCCGCGCCGTCGGCCGTCGCCGCCCGGCGCCCCGCGCTGCTGCTGGACCACGGCGGGGTGATCACCCTGTCCACTCCGAACCCGCAGCGGTTCGCGGCGGTCGCCGCCCAGATCGTGGCGCTGTCCGAGCGGATCGGCAGCCCGATCGACCGAGCCACCGCCGAGCGCGCCGCCGCCGAGGGCTGGGAGCGACACCGTGCCCGCAAGCGCGCCCGCGACGCCGCCGCCGATCAGGCCCCTCGGCACGAAGAGATCGATCCGGCCATGCTCTGGGGCGATCTCGTCGGCGCAGGGCTGCCCGCCCCGCTGCGTGCCGCCCTGCGGCTCGAGGCCCCGCAGCTCTCCCTCACCCTGCACCGCTTCAAGAATCTCCCGGCGCCGCGCCCCGGCGCGCTCGAGCTGATCCGGTGGTGCCATCAGCAGGGGATCGTCGTCGGCATCGTCTCCAACACCATCTCCGGCGAGGGCGTGCGCGAGATCCTCGCCCGCTACGGGCTCACCGCGATGATCGGCCCCTCCGCCTACTCGGACGAGGTGGGCGTGCGCAAGCCCGGCCGCGCGATCTTCGAGGCCGCCCTCGCGGGACTCGCCACCGACCGGTCGCAGGTCATCTACGTCGGGGACAAGGCCCTGAACGACGGCCGCGGCGGGCGCGAGGCCGGCATCGGCACCGTCTGCCTGCTGCGCGGCGGCAAGGACTCCGACGCCGACCTCGACGCGGCCCTCACCAGCGGCGACGCCGACCACGTGCTCGACTCCCCGGCCCAGGTCATCGACCTGCTCGCCGCGCAGCTGGCCGTCGGCCCCTGACCTTCCTGACCCGTCCGCCACCGCCCCGAGACCCGGCCCCGACCCCCGTCGGCGCCCTGACCGGACCCCGACCGCGTCGGGTCCGCCTCACCGCAGTGCCTTCTCCCGCAGTGCCGCCTCACCCCGCCCGCCTGCCTTTCCTCGTCCAAGGAGCATCGCCATGTCCACCCAGATCCCCTCACCTCCCGCCACGGACCAGCGCCGCGGCACCCTGCGCGGCGTCGTCGACGGCGTGCGCCGCGCGGAGCTGACCACCTCCCAGAAGCTGATGGTCTTCGTGCTCTCGATGTCCCTGTTCGGACTCTCGAACATCATCCTGGAGATCGTCCCGGACCCCTCGATCGGCCCCGTCGACATCTCGGTCTCGAACATGATCTTCGTGCCGCTCGCGATGGCCGCCCTGCTCTCCCCGTTCTGGGCCGCGCTCGGCGCCCCGCTGGGCGAGATCGTGTTCACCGATCTGCTGATGGGTGACTTCTCCGGCCTCGCCGAGATCGAGGGCTACCTGCAGATGTTCCTCGCGATCTACATCGGCGGTTCCCTGGTGCGGAACCCCCGCAACCGGCTCCAGATCGCGATCGGCGCGGTCGCCATCATCCTCATCGACAAGATCCTCTCCGCCGTGGTCGACCTCGGCAAGGTGTGGGTCGGCGTCGAGGACGCCGAGTACGTCGAGGGCCTGCCCGAGTCGGTCCTGACCCTGGAGATCCTGGGCCTGGGCGTCGACGTCATCATGAGCGGCATCCTGCTCGGCGCGATCCCCGCGATGTGGCTGATCCCCGCCCTGCACGGCAAGATCGAGCCCCTGATGGGCATGCGTCCGCGCGTCCCCGGGGAGCCGATCCCGGGTGATGCACCGAAGACCCCGATGTTCGTCGGCTTCGTGCTGCTGCTCGCGATCGCCTCCTTCGGCTTCGCCTTCCTCGAGGCCTTCGACATCAGCGCCGGTGCCTGGGAGCCGGACTTCCTGGACCAGTTCGGAAAATGGTTCCTGCTGATCGCCGTCGCCGCGATCGCCGTGGTGATGCTCGTGGCGATCCTCCTGTTCCGCCTCTCCCGCTCCACTCCCGACGCGGGGCGTGAGGCCGAGGAGGTCGTCGCGGCGGACGCCACCGACGCCGGGACCTCCGGGCGCTGAGGCGCCGAACGCCCGCTGGCCCCCACGAGCAGGAGCATCATGCAGACCGTTCCCCCGACCACTGCCCACCCGATCGCGGCGGATCCGATCGTCGCGGCACCGTCGGATCCCGTGATCGTCGTGAAGGACCTGTCCTTCCGCTATCCCGGGACCGACCGCGACACGCTGCGCAATGTCGATCTCACGATCGAGCGCGGCGACTTCGTGGCGGTGGTCGGGGGCAACGGCTCTGCCAAGACCACGCTGTGCAAGACCTTCAACGGTCTGGTGCCGCACTACTGGAACGGCGATTACGCCGGCTCCGTGCACGTGGGCGGTGTGGACACCTGGGAGTCGAGCGTCGCGGAGCTGTCCAGCCGCGTCGGCTACGTCTACCAGGACTTCCAGAACCAGCTGGTGCGGCCGACGGTGCGCGACGAGATCGCCTTCGGGCCCCTGAACTTCGGGCACGAGGACTATCGCGAGCGCACCGAGGAGGCCCTCGAGCAGCTGGGCATCACTCACCTGCGGGACAGCTTCGTCTGGCAGCTCTCCGGCGGGCAGGCCCACCTGGTCGCGCTGGCCGCGGTGCTCGCCATGCGCCCCGAGGTGATCGTGGTCGACGAGCCCGTCGCCGAGCTCGATCCGGCGCGTGCCCGCGAGATCTATCTGCGGCTGCGCGAGCTCAACGAGCGCCACGGCATCACCGTGGTCGCGATCGAGCACCATGCCGAGTTCATCGCCGAGTTCGCCCGCTCGGTGGTGCTGATGGCCGACGGCGCCCCGGTGTGGCACCTGCCCGTGCAGGAGGCCATGGACCGCCACCGCGACCTCGAGGCCCACGGCATCCCCGCCCCTGACGCGGTCGCCCTGACCGCCGCAGTCGGCGCGGAGCGGGTGGCGCTGGATGTGCCCTCGGCCGTCGCGATGCTGCGCCTGCAGGTGGGGGAGCGGCCGACGGGGGCGGGAGACGAGATCGCCGACCCGACTGCGCTCGTCGCGACTGCGGCTCGCACCGAGCCCGTCGCCACCCTGACCGGCATCCACCACGGCTATCGCACCGTCGGAGGGGAGCTCGCCCCGGTGCTGGTGGATCTGAACCTCGAGCTGCACGTGGGGGAGCGGGTCGCGCTGGTGGGCACCAACGGCGCCGGCAAGACCACCCTCATGAAGCTGCTGACCGGCCTGATCGTGCCCCGCGAAGGCACCGTCACCGTGGACGGCATCGACACCCGCTCCCGCTCCGCCGCCCGGCTCTCCGAGCACGTCGCCTACCTCTACCAGCACCCGCAGCAGATGTTCCTCAAGGACACCGTGCGGGCCGACGTCGCCCTCTTCCCCGTCGGGAGGAAGGTGCCGGGAGCCCAGCAGCGGGTCGACGAGGTGATCGACCGGGTGGGCCTCGTCGAGCTCGCCGAACGCGACGGCCGCACCCTCTCCGGCGGTCAGCAGCGCCGCGCCACGATCGCCATCGGTCTGGCCATGCGGCCCACGATGCTGCTGCTGGACGAGCCCACCTCGAGCCTCGACGTCCGCTCCCGCCACGACGTCACCGGAATGCTCGAGTCCCTCGCCGAGACCGTGCGCTGCGCCGTGGTCGCCACCCACGACATGGAGCTGGTCGCCTCCTGGGCCAGCCGCGTCATCGTGCTGGACCAGGGCCGGGTGCTCGCCGACGTCACCCCGCGCGAGCTGTTCTCCCGCCCCGAGCTCACCGCCCAGGCCCGCCTGGTCCCGCCGCAGGCCGCCCGGATCGCGCACGAGCTGGGCCTGGACCCGCTGCCGCTGACCGCCGCGGAGCTGCGGACATGGCTGCCCGACCCGTCCGTGCTCGGCACGTCGGCTGCGTCTGCGCTGTCGGCTGCGCCCGCGTCGTCCGCCGTGCCCGCGTTGTCGGCTGTGCCCGCCCCGTCGGCTGCGCCCGCCCTGTCGACCGCCCCCACTGCCGCCCTCGATCCCCTGCAGGAGTCCTGATGGCCCGCAAGACCCATGACGTGCTCAGCATCGACTGGGTGCGCCTGGAGCTGCTGCGCACCGCCTACTCCACCCGCGGCGGACTCTTCTCCCGCATGGACCCGCGCATGGTCATCGCCTGGTATCTGGTGATGGCGTTCGCCCCCTGGTTCACCCACAACCTCACCGTGCTGATCGGCTTCTTCGTGCTCGGGATCGTCTCGGTGATCCTCGCCCGGGTGGGTCCGCTGGTGCTGGGCCTGTTCGTGATCGGCCTCGGCGCGGACATCATCGCCCTGTTCGTCGCCGCCTTCCTGTTCGGCGGCGACCTCACGACGCTGGTCGCGCTCGCCGAGCTGAATCTGAAGCTCGGCGCCGTCTCGATGGCGTCCATGGCCGCCTTCGTCTCCCTGGACCCGGAGAAGCTCTCCGATGCCCTGCTGGCCCTGCGCGCCCCCGAGCTGCTCGCCTTCGGCGTGAGCTACGGCTACCGCATGCTGCCGATCCTGGTGGACGAGTATGTGACCGTCTTCGAAGGGCAGCGGCTGCGCAACGCCCCACCCGCGACCCGCGGGTTCCTCGGCTGGCGGGTGGTCTGGCAATGGTGCGTGATGGCGGTGACGGCGTTCTACCCGATCATGCTCAACACCGCCAAGAACGTGCGCACCACTGTCGAGGCCCTCGAGACCCGCGGCTTCACCTACGGCGCGAGCAACCCCGCCGGCCGCACCCTGCGCCTCGCCTACCTGCGCGTCACCGCGCTGGACGTCGCGGTGCTGGCCGCGACGGCCCTGACCGTGATCGGCGTGTACTGGCTGGGCGTGCAGCTGCCGCTGTACCGGTGACGGGCCAGTGCGGACGTGGCCCTGGCCTCGCGACCCGAGCCCGTACCCGGGTCGGCCCTGCCCGTGCCCTGCCCTGCCCTACCCCGCCCTGCCCTGCCCTGCCCCGCGGACCCTTCCCCAGCAGACGTCGATTGTGCTCGGAGGACCTATGGGCGTGCTCCAGATGAGTCCTCAGCGCACATCGGATGACGGGGAGCGGCGAGGGGGCGGCGTGATCGGGCGACGCAGTGCGGCGCCCGCGTCCCCTTGCCATGCGCTCTCGGGCGGGGCGGGAGCACCGGCGGCGAGGAAGGTGCGCCGCAGCGCGCTGAGGAAGCGGCCGGGCTCGCGGATGTCCGCGGCGGTCAATCGCCGCAGGGTCCAGCCGGCCGACTCCAGCGAGTCCCGCCGTGCGTGCTCCTCTCTCCACGCGCCTTTGCTGCGGTGGATGTCGCCGTCGTACTCGATGCCGATGAGGTGTGAGGCGTAGGCGTTGTCGATCCGCCGGAGGGTCCCCTTGTCCGGGTCCTGGACGCGGAGATTCGGCGTGGGTTCGGGGAACCCGGCGCGGGTCACCAGCAGGCGGGTCCGCGTCTCCCCGGGGGACTCGACCCCTTCGCGTGCATCCGCGAGTGCTCGCATCACCCTGCGGTATCCGGGCCGTCCTCGGTAGGGCTCGAGAGCACGGCCGACGGCTTCGCAGGTGGTCCCCGGGAGGGAGCTGTTCGGTCCCAGGAAGTGATCGATCGCGATGACCACCTCATCGTGCTCGAGGAGGAGCGCCAGCTCGAGCAGCAGCTCCGGGGGTGAGGAGAGGATCAGCCCGCGCCACCTTCTGGTGGCACCGGGGGCCATGCGGTGCACCGTCACGTGCCGCCCCGCCTTCGGCTGCGACCCGGGTGGGACACGGCAGTGCAGGTGAGGCAGCGTCAGCGTCAACGCCGGGTGGCCTGGTCCGAGGCGGTCGGGCTCGGTCAGCGGGGGAGCCTTCGGGTCATGCCGGGGCGCGAACAGGCTCAACCGCCGTCGGCCGCTGCGCGGGTCGCGAAGGTGGAGGAGGAGTCCCACCCCGTCATCGACATCGAGGGGGACCGGCACTCCGTACAGGACGGCAGCAGTGGTGTGGCTGAGGACGGCGCCGGGGATCACGGTCCTCTGCAGCGCGGAGACGATGTCGTCGAACCACGCAGGGAACGCCCGGGGAGTGAGCAGACCGGGCAGGGGGCGGACGAACTGCGTGCCGGCCAGACGCTTGCTGGAGACGCCCATGTCTCGCCAGCGGCTGCGGGAGAGCAGAGCGCCCGCGGGGAGGGGGATCGCACGCATGCCGAGACCGTAGGCGTCACGCGACAGGCATCCCGATGGGGGCTGCGCCCTGTGGAGACCGCAGCACTGTGGAGGAACGGTGCGGGTGCGGGTGGCCGCGCCTGGCCGGTGGTGGTGGCGGCGCCCGGTCGGTGGCGGCGCCCGGCGGCTGGCCGCGTCTGGCGGATGGCGGCACCCGCTCCGGCTCTCACATCCGTACCCGCACCCGCACCCGCGCGGCGCCGGGTGCCGGGTGCGACGAAAGTGCGCTGTGGTTCTATGCGAGTGCTTCGCATAGGTCCACAGCGCACAATCGCCGGCGGGCCGGGGCCGGCGGGCCGGGGCTGGCGGGCCGGGGCCGGCGGGCCGGGGCGGCCCGCCCGGCTCAGTCGTCGGTCTCGGGGTGGCGCCTGAGATTGATGATGGCGGCGACGAGGCCGCCCCAGACGGTGACGATCGCGATGATCATCATGACGATGGAGGCGAAGGACATGATCACTCCTGTGTGGTGGGAAGGACGGTCTGAGCAGAGCGGCGGATGAGCGGACGGGGGCGGTGCAGGTCCGGCCGGATCTCGGCCGGCCGTTCTCCGCGCCGCCCCGAGGTCACGGCGCGCTGCGCAGCTCGTGCGGGGTCGCGGCCTCGGGATCCGTGACCAGGCCCTTGCCGGCCACAACCTCCGGGGCGATCGGATCGCCGTCGGAGTCCGTCTTGTAGAGGTTGGAGTTCTTCGACCACGGGATCAGCGACAGCCCGATCGCGATGACCACCAAGGCGATCGCCATCAGCCAGCCGAAGACCAGGTTGAACCAGCCGGGGTACTCGCTGTACGTGGTCTCGGAGGTGACCAGGGTGATCGTGCTGAGGATCAGCGAGACGCCGAGCACGAGCGGCGCGATCACCGCCACGCAGAGCATCCAGATCCTCCCGATCGGGAAGGTGCCGCGCTGGTTGAGGTGGTCGCGCAGGGTGGGCAGGCCCCGCACCACGTAGGAGACGACGATCGTGGACACGGCGGCGGCCGCGACGATGCCGTACTCATTGGCCCACTTGTCCATGACGTCCAGCAGGGGGAGCCCCATGGTGGTGGAGAACAGCACGATGGAGACCACGGCCATCGGGACGCTGACCGCGAGGGTCGCCGGCACGCGCGCCATGCCGAACTTGTCCTGGATCGCAGCGATGACCACCTCGACGATGGAGATCAGCGAGGTGAAGCCGGCCAGCACCAGGGAGCCGAAGAACAGCACTCCGATGATGGCGCCCGCCGGGGCCTCGCTGATGATGGTCGGGAAGGCGATGAACGCCAGGCCCACCCCGGAGGTGACGACCTCGTCGATGGCGACGCCCTGTGCCTGGGCCATGAAGCCCAGCGCGGAGAACACGCCGATGCCGGCGAGGATCTCGAAGCCCGAGTTCGCGAAACCGACCACCAGGCCGGAGCCGGTGAGGTCGGTCTTCTTCTTGAGGTACGAGGCGTAGGTGAGCATGATGCCGAACGCCACCGAGAGCGAGAAGAAGATCTGGCCGTAGGCCGCGATCCACACGCCGGGGTCCGTCAGCGCGGCCCAGTTGGGCTGGAAGAAGGCGTCCAGGCCGTCGATCGCGCCGGGCAGGAACAGCGAGCGCACCACCAGGATGATGAACATGACGACCAGCAGCGGGATGAAGATGACAGAGGCGGCGGCGATGCCCTTGTGCACGCCGAGGGCCATCACCACGATCACCGCGAGCCAGACCACGATCATCGAGATCAGCACCGGCGGTACGAAGTCGAAGCTGACGGTGGCATCGGCCCCGCCGAGAGCCTGGGTGTACTCGCCGAAGAACGCACCGGCGTCATCGCCCCAGCGCTGGTCGAAGGAGAAGATCGTGTAGTTCGTGGCCCAGGCCAGGATCAGCGCGTAGTAGAGAGCGATGATCAGGGCGATCAGCACCTGCCACCAGCCGATGAATTCGGTCCAGCGCCTGAAGCGGCGCCAGGCGGCCGGCGCCGAGCCGCGCCAGCGGTGCCCGAGCGCGTAGTCGAGGAACAGCAGCGGGATGCCGGCGGTCAGCAGCGCGACCAGATACGGCAGGATGAACGCGCCGCCGCCGTTCTCGTAGGCCACGGCCGGGAAGCGCCAGATGTTGCCCAGGCCGACGGCAGAGCCGATGGCGGCGAAGATGAACGCGGTCCGGCCTGAGAAGGCGCCGCGGTCGGCGCTCGGCGCGGTGGCGCCGGCGGATGGGGACGTTGCACTCATGGAGAGCCTCCGGGGAGCAGCGCCGCGGGGACGGCGCAGGAGAGGAGTCGACGACGATGACGACCCGGGGAAGGACCGCCGTGGGAACGGCGACCGGGAACTGCCGCTCGGGGCGGCAGGCGCTGCCGTCGAACGGCGGGGCGTCACCGGTGGGCGGTGGCGCTGGCCGTCGGGGGACGACGGTTCGTCGCCGCAGGGGCGACGGGGGCGGCCGCCGAGAGGCGACCACGGATCGCAGGGTGAGCGGTCCGCACAGGAGGCGCGGCTGCGGGATCGCCGCAGGGCGCTGTCCAGATCGTACCGTTCTCGGAGAAGCGCGGGTGATGACGCTCCTGTCGCTCGGGGCGGCGGGCCGGCATGTTCGCGGAATCCTCTCGCGGATGCTCGCCCCTGAAGGTGGCCGTGTGACTTACCGTGTCCCGCATGACGACCGAGTCGACAGCGCGTCCCGGCGCCCAGCACACCGAGGTCTCCACGGCCTACCTCCGCCAGCTCGACGAGGAGCGGGAGGTGGCGATGCGGACCTCCACCCACCCCGGCTCCACCTTCGACGGGGCCTCCCCAGCCCTGCACGACCAGCTCGAGGCGCAGGTGGAGGCCGACGCGGAGGAGATGGTCGCGCTGATGCTCGACCTCGCCGAGCATCCCGAGGTCGCCTTCGAGGAGCACCGTTCCGCCCGCGCCATCGCCGACGTCCTCGCCGCGCACGGGATCGACGCCCAGGCGGGCGTGCACGGGCTGGACACCGCGATCCGGGCCGAGATCTCCGGTGCCGGTGCCGGTGCCGGTGCCGGTGCCGGTTCCGAGGACGACGATGCGCCGACGCTCGCGATCCTCTCCGAGTACGACGCGCTGCCCGGCGTCGGCCACGGCTGCGGCCACAACGTCATCGCCGTGATGGGGCTGGGCGCGTTCCTGGCGCTCGCAGCGCTCGCAAAGGCGGACCCGTCGGCCGTGCCCGGACGGGTGGTGTTCCTGGGGACCCCCGCCGAGGAGGGCCACACCGGCAAGGAGTACATGGCCCGCGAGGGTGCCTTCGAGGGGCTGGACGCCGTGGTGATGGCCCATCCGTACGGCTATGACCTGGCCGATCAGACCTGGCTGGGTCGCAGGACCCTCACCGTCGAGTACCACGGGCATACCGCCCACGCCTCTGCCCAGCCGTTCATGGGCCGCAACGCGCTGGACGCCGCGAGCCTGATGTACCAGGGCATCGGGCTGATGCGCCAGCAGACCCCGCCGACGGACCGCATCCACGCCGTGATCCGCGAGGGCGGCGAGCGGGCGAGCGTCGTGCCCGACCGCGCTCGGCTCGACCTGTATGTGCGCTCGCAGCGTCCGGAGACGCTCAAGGACCTCTCCCGCCGGGTGGAGGACGTGGCCCGCGGTGCCGCACTGATGGCCGGGGTCGGGGTGAGCGTCCAGTGGGACGAGCATCCGCCGTCGCTGCCCGTGCGCACCAACGAGGCACTCACCGGGCGCTGGGTCCAGGCGCAGCGCCAGCGCGGCCGGGACCCGCTGCCGCACGGCGTGGTCTCGCCCTCCCTCGCAGCGTCCACCGACTTCGGCAACGTCAGCTATCGCGTGCCCGGCATCCACCCGGTGATCCGGATCGCTCCGCCGGAGGTCGCCCTCCACACCCGGGAGTTCGCGGCCTGGGCCGTCTCCGAGGACGCGCGCACCGCCGCGGCCGACGGCGCCTACGGCCTCGCCGCCACCGTGCTCGATGTGCTGCACGATCCGGCCCTGGCCGCTGCCGTCGCCGAGGAGTTCGAGGCGGCGGGCGGAGCGATCGACGTCCCCGGCTTCTTCGACTGACCGCACGCCCCTGAATGGCCGCAGTTCTTTCACTGGCCGCAGCACTTCGAACGACCGCAGTTCTTCCACAGACCGCAGTCCGCCGCGCTGGGCACGAACCGACCCACCGGCAGCCGCCACTCACCCGACCCGACTGGAGTCACCATGAGCGCCGCACAGACCACGCCGACGAAGACCGGCTTCACCGATCGGGCCCTGAACTGGGTGGAGTGGGCGGGCAACAAGCTGCCCGAGCCATTCATGCTGTTCATGGTCCTGTTCGTGATCACCGGACTGGTCTCCACCGGGATGCAGATGGGAGGGGTGGTCGTCATCGTTCCCGGCTCGGAGGAGCCCACGGTGATCAAGGGCCTGTTCACCGGGGAGGGCATGGCCTGGCTGACCACCAACCTCGGCATCAACTACATCGGGTTCCCGCCGCTGGTCACCGTGATGCCGATCCTGCTCGCGATCGGCATCGCCCAGCACTCGGGCCTGCTCGCCGCCGGGATCCGCAAGCTGTTCGGCTCCTCGCCGGCGTGGCTGCTCCCGTACGTGGTGGGCTTCGTGGGCGTGATCTCCTCGATCATGGCCGACTCCGCCTTCGTGGTGGTCCCGCCGCTCGCGGCGCTCGTGTTCAAGGCGGCCGGCCGGCACCCCGTGGCCGGTCTGCTGGGCGGCTTCGCCGCCGCCGGCGCCGGCTACTCCACCAACATCTTCCCCACCTCGCTGGACGCCCTGTTCGCCGGCATCACCACCTCGGTGATGGAGGCGCTGCCCGGCTTCGAGTTCACCGCCGTGAACCCGGTGTCGAACTGGTTCTTCAACATCACCGCCTCGCTCATCCTGGGCTTCGTCGCGGGCTTCATCATCGACAAGCTCATCGAGCCCCGGCTGACGCGTCAGAACGTCCCCGTGGACGAGATCGGCGTCGAGGGCGCCGAGGACTCCGCGGACAGCGCCGAGCACATGCGCGCCGCCCTCACCCCGAAGGAGAACAAGGGACTGCTGGTCGCGGTGCTGGCGGGCGTCGTGCTCACCGCACTGATCCTGGTGGCCGTGCTGCCGGCGGGCTCCCCGTGGCGGAACGAGGAGGGCGGCTTCCTGCCCAAGTCCCCGCTGCTGAGCTCGATCGTGTTCATCGTGGTCGCGTACTTCATGGTGGTCGGCACCGCCTACGGCGTCATCGTCGGCACCCTGCGCAGCACCCGCGACGCGGTCCAGATGATGTCCGACGCGCTCAAGGAGATGCTGCCGTTCATCGTGCTGGCGTTCATCCTGGGCAACTTCATCTCGCTGTTCAACTGGTCCGGGATCGGCACCTGGATCGCGGTCACCGGCGCGGCGGGCCTCGAGAACGTGGGACTGACCGGCTTCGGTGCGGTGATCGGCTTCATCCTGCTGGCCAGCGTGCTGAACCTGTTCATCATCTCCGGCTCCGGCATGTGGGCGATCATGGGCGCCGTGTTCGTGCCGATGTTCGCGCTGATCGGCTACGAGCCCGCCTTCACCCAGGCCGCGTTCCGGGTGGGCGACTCCGCCACCCAGGTCATCACCCCGATGAACCCGTACATGATCGTGCTGCTGGGCATGCTGCGGAAGTACGAGCCGGGCGCGGGCCTGGGCACGCTGATGGCCCGGATGCTGCCGTTCGTCATCCCGTTCTGGGTGGTGTGGACGCTCATCCTCGCGGTGTTCTTCTTCTTCGACCTGCCCCTCGGCCCGGGCAACGGGATCTTCATGGGCTGAGGTGGGGCGATGGCCCGAGTCGTGGGTTCGGTACCGGGGCGGACATCGAGTCGTAGGTTCGGTACCGGGGAGGTCATCGAGTCGTAGGTTCGGTACCGGGGAGGTCATCGAGTCGTAGGTTCGGTACCGCTCAGCCCCTCTTTGCGGTACCGAAGCTACGACTCGTTGCGGTGCCTGCCCCGGTCCCGGTCCCTGCCCCGGTCCCGGTGTACTGCGCTGGGAGGGGGCGACGAGCGACCACGCTGCACGACCGCCTCCCGCAGAGCACAGCAGCTGGCCGCAGACCCGCAGACGGCGAGGATTCTCTTCCGGCACCCCGGCACCCCGGCACCCCGGCACCCCGGCACCCCGGCACCCCGGCACCCCGGCACCCCGGCGCCCCGGCCCGCTGGCCCCCGGCGAGCGGTGCGGCCGCCGTCAGCTGACGATGGCGGCGTGTCCCTGTCGGGCTTCGAGGAGGTGCTCGGGCGGGTAGGCGGTGATGCCGATGCTCTGGGCGCGCCCCGGGTCGGAGACCAGGATGTTCCCGTCGGCGTCCTCGCCCTGGGCGACCACGAAGTGGCCGTAGTCCGCGTCCTCGCCGAGCAGGGTGCCGTGGTGGATATGCAGGATCACGACCGAGCCGCGAGCGGCCGCCTCGAGCCCCTCCCGGTACTGGGCGCGCGTGGCGGTGCCCTCCGCCTCACGGATCCCCGTCTCGAGGTTCCCGAGATAGGCGCCGACGCAGTCGACGGTCTTGATCTCGGGCTCGCCCCAGGGTGAGATGCCGCAGCGGGCGCGCATCTCCATCACGGCGCGGGCGTTCCCGCCCGGCTCGGCGCCCGCGGTCCCCGGGACGTAGTGCTCGACCGTGCGGCCGGCGGCGACCATCGCGATCACGGCTGCGGCGGGGCCGCAGTTCTCCTTCTCCCAGGGGCCGGTGTCCTTCTGGTCGACGACCACGAGATCACTCGCAGCATGCGCCCGGGGATCGGCGAACAGACCGGCGGCGGCGGTCAGGCCGAGGAGGCCGAGGCCGCGGAGCGCGGCACGTCGATCGAGCGTGGTGTGCAGAGAACTGCTGGACATCCCGGAGACCTCCGAGGGGTGGACGAGGGCCGTGTGGAAGGGCCTGCGCAAGGGCTCCACGCTGGGCGAGGACGGCCGGTCCGGGCAAGTCCGGCGTGATCCTCCGCTCCTGTGGCCCGCGCCGCAGTCGGCCTGCGCACACCCCCGACCCCGGGCGTCCTCCCAGGTCAGCTGCGCTTCATGCCGGGGAGGGCGAGGCCTGCTCGTCCCCGGGCGCGGCGAGCTCGAGGGCGTGATGTGCACGACCGAAGGCCGCCACCTCCGCCGCCCGTCGGAAGCCGAGCTTCTCGAGCACGCGGAGCGAGGCGGGGTTGTCGACGTCGGCCAGGGCGACCAGCCGCGGCAGGCCGAGCGGGCCGAACGCCGCCGCGATGCACAGCCTCCCGGCCTCCGTCGCAAGGCCCCGGCCCCAGGCGCTGCGGGTCAGGGTGTAGCCGAGCTCGACGCCGTGCGCGGTGATCTCGAGCCCCGCGTCACCGATCAGCTCCCCGGTGCCATGGTCCACCACGGCCCAGCAGGCGAATCCGTGCTCGTGCTGGTGACGTCGGTAGCCCTCGATCATCTGCGCCGTCTCCTCACGCGAGACCGCACCGCCCTCACCCACGTGACGCATGACCTCCTCGTCCCCGTAGACGGCATGGGCCGCGTCGGCGTCGGCCGGCTCGAAGGGGCGCAGCAGCACACGGTCGCCGCGCAGCGGGAAGGACAGGGACGCGGAGGAGGGTGCGGAGGAGGGCATGGGGGAAGTGTGCGGGGCCCGTCGGCCGTGGTCAACGCGGTTCCTGCGGGACGGCTCGGGCTACCCTGACCGGGATGTCACGCGCCGCCTTCCTGCCTCCAGTGCTGCTCGGCCTCGTGGTCCTGCTGCTCGCGCAGCTGGTGGGCCTGGCCGTCTCGGCCCTGCTCGGCCTGCCCGTCCCCGGCGTGGTACTCGGGATCGTGCTGCTGGTCGTGCTCGGGATCCTGGGCCCCACCCGCGCCGTGGTGCGCGTCGCCGATCCGGCCGCGACCCCGCTGCTCGCGCATCTGCAGCTGCTGTTCGTGCCGCCCAGCGTGGGGATCGTCCTCGAGCTCGAGTCCCTCGCCGAGAACGCCCTGCCGCTCGCGCTCGCCGTGGGCGGCTCCTTCCTGGTGCCGCTGATCGTCTCCGGGATGGTCCTGCAGGCGCTGCTGCGCCAGCAGGACCGCCGCCGGGACCGGCGACAGGAGGAGGCGGCATGAGCACCCTCATCCACCTGCCCGTCTTCGGGCTCGCCCTGACCCTCACCGCGTATCTCGGGGCGTACTGGCTCCATCAGAGGCTCGGCCGGCCCGGCGTGCTCTCACCGGTGCTGGTCACCACCGCAGTCGTCGCCGCGGTCCTGCTGCTCACGGGGCTCCCGTACGAGGTCTATCTCGAGCAGGTCGCGCTGCTGACGATGCTGCTCGGGCCCGCCACGGTCGCCCTCGCCCTGCCGCTGCTGCGCAACGGGAAGGCGCTGCTCAGCTCGGCGCCCGCCGTGGTCGCGGCGCTCGCCGCAGGCGGAGTGCTCAGCATCGTCATCACGGTGGGGGTGCTGCGCGCGTTCGGCGTCGAGGACGACCTGCTCCGAGCCGCACTGCCCCGCTCGGTGACCTCCCCCGTGGGCCTGTCGATCGCCGAGGTGCTCCAGGCCTCCGTACCGCTCGCGGTGGTGCTCACGATGATCTCCGGCGTCCTGGGCGCGGTGGTCGGCCGGGCGCTGCTGAGCCTCGCGGGGGTGCGGGACGAGCGGGCGCGCGGCTTCGCGGTGGGCCTCACATCGCACGGTATCGGCACCTCCCGCGTGCTCGCGGATTCGACCGAGGCCGGGGGCTGGTCCAGCGCCGCCATGGTGCTGAATGCCCTGGTCATGACCATCGTGCTGCCGATCGTGGCGGCGCTCGTGACGAGCTGAGGCTCAGGCCCTCCGGGGCGCAGACTCCGAGGATCGGATTCCGAGCCTTGCGATGAGCCCCTCGACGCGGCCGCGGAGGTCACCACCGAGGAGGGGAGGGATCACCGAGGAGGGGCGGGTCAGCGGAGGTCGAGGAAGGTGCGCAGCTCCGCGAAGGCGGACGGGACCACTGAATAGTGCGCCCAGCGGCCCTTCTGCTCACGGGTCAGCAACCCGGCCTCGACCAGCTTCTTCATGTGGTGGCTCACGGTGGGCTGCGAGATCCCGAGCGGTTCGGCGAGATCGCACGCGCACACGTCCCCGCAGCCGCGCACCGCCACGTGGGAGAGCAGCTGGAGGCGCGTCGGATCCGAGAGCGCCTTCAACCGCAGCGCCAGGTGCTCCGCCTCTACGACGTCGATCAGGCCGGCGCCGAGCACGCAGCAGCCGTCGGCGGTCGAGGTCCCGGGCTCGCAGGACTCCGCAGGAGCCTCGGCGGAGGCCCTGATCGAGATGCTCACGGAGCGAGAGGCGGTGGAGGAGGACATGGACGCACCTTACATTGACGTTCGTCTATGCGACAGGCTAGCGTTCGCATCGACATCCGTCTATGGGAAGAGGCAGTGCTCGATATGACGACCCCCGACATGACGACCGAAGCGACCAGCGCACCCACCGGTGTGGTCGGGGAGATGTCGTTCCTGGACCGGTACCTGCCGGCCTGGATCCTGCTCGCGATGGGCCTCGGCCTGATGCTGGGACGCGTCGTCCCCGGGATCGCGCCCGCGCTCGAGTCCGTGAGCATCGCCGGGGTCTCGCTCCCGATCGCCGTGGGACTGCTGGTGATGATGTACCCCGTGCTCGCCAAGGTGCGCTACGACGAGACCCGCCGCATCAGCGCCGACCGTCGTCTGATGATCACCTCGCTCGTGCTGAACTGGATCGTCGGCCCGGCGCTCATGTTCGCCCTCGCGTGGATCTTCCTCGCCGACCTGCCCGAGTACCGCACCGGGCTGATCATCGTGGGCCTCGCCCGCTGCATCGCCATGGTGCTGATCTGGAACGATCTCGCCTGCGGCGACCGCGAGGCCGCCGCCGTGCTGGTCGCGATCAACTCCGTCTTCCAGGTCTTCGCCTTCGGCGTGCTCGGCTGGTTCTACCTGCAGGTGCTGCCCTCGTGGCTGGGCCTGTCCACCACCACGGTGGAGTTCTCGGTCGGCGCGATCGTGCTCAGCGTGCTGGTCTTCCTCGGCATCCCGCTGGTCGCCGGCTTCCTCACCCGGGTGCTCGGGGAGCGGGTCAAGGGCCGGGACTGGTACGAGAACCGGTTCCTGCCGCGTATCGGCCCGTTCGCCCTCTACGGCCTGCTGTTCACGATCGTGCTGCTGTTCGCCCTGCAGGGCGATGCGATCCTCTCCGCCCCGGTCGACGTGGCCCGCATCGCGCTGCCGCTGCTGGCCTACTTCGTGCTGATGTTCGTGGGCTCGCTGCTGCTCAGCCGCGCCGTGGGGATGGACTACGCGAAGTCCACCACCGTCGCCTTCACCGCCTCCGGCAACAACTTCGAGCTCGCGATCGCCGTCGCGATCGGCACCTTCGGCGTCACCTCCGGTCAGGCGCTCGCGGGCGTCGTCGGCCCCCTCATCGAGGTCCCCGTGCTGGTCGCCCTGGTCTACGTCTCACTGTGGATGGGCCGACGGCTCTTCCCCGGCGATCCCACCGTTCCCTCCTCCGCCCGCACCACCGCAGCCCCCGAGGAGATCCCCGCATGAGCGCCCCGTCCACCACCCCGTCCGTCCTGTTCGTCTGTGTGAAGAACGGCGGCAAGTCCCAGATGGCCGCCGCCCTCATGGAGGCCCGCGCCGCGGGCGCCGTCGAGGTGCACTCGGCCGGCACGAAGCCCGGCACCGCGGTCAACGCACTCTCCGCCGAGGTCGTCGCCGAGGTCGGAGGGGACATGAGCGCCGCCGTCACCAAGCCGATCGACCCCGCGCTGCTGGCCCGCGTGGACCGCGTCGTGGTGCTCGGCGAGGAGGCCGTGGTCGATCCCGTCCCCGACATGGCCGGGACGATCGACACCTGGGTCACCGACGAGCCCTCCGAGCGCGGCATCGAGGGCGCCGAGCGGATGCGCCTGGTGCGCGACGACATCGATCGCCGGGTGCAGGCGCTGCTCGCGGAGCTCACGGCCGACGATGGCTGAGCGCCCGGCGTACGCTGGCCCCCATGACGGCGACCTCCGACCACGACGCCTACATCGCCGAGCGCCCCGAGGCGTTCCGGCCCCTGCTGCAGGAGCTGCGCGCGACGCTGGCCCGCACCCTGTCCGAGGCGGAGGAGGTCGTGGCCTACGACATGCCGGGATTCCGGATCGACGGCATGATCGTCGGGGGCTATGCGGCGTTCACGAAGCAGTGCGGTCTGTACCTCCAGGCGGAGGCGCTCGTGGAGCACGCCGAGGAGATCGCGGCCGCTGGGCTCAAGGCGACGACGACGGGCATCACGTTCACGGCACGGAAGCCGATCCCGGAAGACCTCGTCGAGAAGCTCGCACTGGCCTCGCGGAGGGCCGCGGGAGTCTGACGCCCCGGACGGCGCCCGCTGAGCGATCAGGCTAGCGAGGCGTCCTCGAGCATCGCGTCGTACCCTGCCCGGTAGTCCGGCACCTCGAGATGCCCCAGCAGCTCGTGCAGCGCGGCGGCGTCCAGCACCGTGCCCGCACCAGGATCCGGGGAGACGCGGGGCGGGACGGGCACGCCGAGCCGCTGCGCGAGATGTGTGACGACCTCACCGAGCCTGGCGGGTGCGCCGTCGGCCGCATGGAGCAGCGCTGGCGGCTCGGGCGCCGACAGCAGCGCGACGATCGCCCGTGCCAGATCGACCTCGTGGATCCGGTTGGTGCGGCGGTCGTGCTCGACGGACCGCCCTTCCTGGACGGTTCTGATCAGGTGGTCACGGCCGGGGCCGTAGATCCCCGCGGGGCGCAGGTTCTCCCTGCCGGTGAGGATCTCGACGACGGCGGCGAACTGGCCGGTGAGGCTTAGCGACCGGCGCACCGCCCGAGGATCGGCGGTGACGTCGACGCCGTCGACGCGAGCGCTGCCGGCATCCGCCCTCAGGAGGGTGGCAGGATGCGGACGAGCGTGGTCTTGCCGGCGCCGTTGGAGCCGAGCAGGGCGAGGATGCTGCCGCGCGCGACCTCGAGGTCCACCCCCTTGAGCACCTCGAGCTCGCCGTAGGCCCTGTGCAGTCCCCGCACCTCGATGGCGGGGGTCGTTCTCTGCGAGGACGTCATGATCTGCCTCCTGTCCGAGGAGCCGTGACCCGCCCTGTGCGGGGGCTCCTGGTGCCAGGGTGCGGGATTGAGGCTTGATCAAGGTCAAGCCCCGATCCTGGTCGAGCCTCTCGGCGCGCCCCTCGAGGGCCCGGGCCTTCGCTGCGGCGACCGTCACATCATCGAGGGCGTCGGCCGCTCCGGAGCAGGCGTAGCATTCCGCGCGTGCCATCACATGGGCTGTTTCGGCCCTCCAGCATCGACCGACGACCGCGCCCCGCGCGGACCGTCTTCCTCGCCTTCGGCCTCTGCGCCGTCCTGGGGACGCTCCTGCTGATGCACCCTGCCGCCTCGACCGGCCCCGGCGGCGCCGGGGCGATGGAGGCGCTGTTCACCGCGGTCTCCTCGCTGTGCGTGACCGGGCTGATCGTGGTGGACACCCCCGTCTTCTGGACCGTCTTCGGGCAGGTCGTGATCCTCGCGCTGATCCAGCTCGGCGGCTTCGGCGTGATGACCTTCGCCTCCGTGGTGGGCATCGCCGTGGTGCGCAAGCTGTCCCTGCGCTCGAAGCTCACCGCCGCCGCGGAGGTCAAGAGCTTCGGCATCGAGGACGTGCGCACCCTCGTGATGAGCGTCGTGCGGATCTCTCTCGCCATCGAGGCGATCGCGGCGGCGATCCTCACCCTGCGCTTCGCGCTCACCTACGGCGAGACGTGGGGCCGGGCGCTGTGGCTGGGCGTCTTCCACTCGGTCTCCTCCTTCAACAACGCCGGCTTCGCGCTCTACAGCGACAGCCTCATGTCCTTCTGGGACGACCCCGTGGTGCTCCTGACCACGAGCGGCGCGACGGTGCTCGGCGGCCTCGGGTTCCCGGTGCTCATGCAGCTGATGAGGCACCTGGGCACCGTGCGCCTGTGGACCATGAACACCCGGATCGTCCTCGCCGCGACGCCGCTGCTGCTCGTGCTCGGCACCGTGTACATCACCGCGCTCGAGTGGGCGAACCCGGCCACCCTCGGCGGGATGCCCCCTCACCTGCGGATCCTCAACGGCTTCGCGATGTCCGCCCAGACCCGCACCGCGGGCTTCAACACCATCGACACCTCGGCCATGGACCCGGCGACCTGGCTGGGCATGGACCTGCTGATGTTCATCGGTGGTGGCCCCGCCGGCACCGCGGGCGGCATCAAGGTCACCACCTTCGCCGTGCTGTTCTTCCTCATGCTCGGCGAGCTGCGCGGCGCCGGAGCCGTCACGGTCTTCGGCAAGCGGCTCTCGCGAGCGGTGCACCGCCAGGCGATCACCGTCATCGTGATGGCGGTCGGCCTCGTGGTCGCCTCCACCGTCGCGATCATGCTCATGACCGACTACTCCCTCGACGAGATCCTGTTCGAGGTGGTCTCCGCCTTCGCGACCGTGGGCCTGTCCACCGGGATCACCGCGGACCTCCCCGTCGGCGCGCAGCTGATCCTCGTGGCGCTCATGTTCATCGGCCGACTGGGTCCGATCACCGTCGCCACGGGACTCGCCCTCCGCCGCCGCACACTCCTCTACGACCTCCCCAAGGAAAGGCCGATCATTGGCTAAGCACAGACTCTTCCGCACCGGTCCCTCCTCCGGCCCGACCTCCGAGAGATCGGTCGCGGTCATCGGCCTGGGCCGCTTCGGGCAGTCCCTCGCCCTCGAGCTCATGGACGAGGGCGCCGAGGTGCTCGGCATCGACGTGCGGGAGGACACCGTCCAGGCGCTCAACGGCAAGCTCACGCACGCCGTCGTCGCGGACGCCACCCAGGAGGAGGTGCTGCGCCAGCTCTCCCTCCCCGAGTTCGACCGCGTCGTCATCGCGATCGGCAGCGACATCCAGGCCAGCATCCTCGTCACCTCGCTGCTGCTGCGCTTCAGCATCCGCAAGATCTGGGCGAAGGCCGTGAGCGATCCGCACGGTCTGATCCTCGAGCAGCTCGGCATCTCGCACGTGATCTATCCGGAGAAGGACATGGGCCGCAGAGTCGCCCATATCGTGTTGGGCACGATGCAGGACTTCATCGAGATCGACACCGACTTCGCGATGGTCAAGACCGCGCTGAGCCCCGAGCTCGCCGGGACCCGGCTCGGCGACAGCGGCATCCGCCGCCGCTACGGGGTCACCGTCACCTCGGTGAAGCCCGTCGGTGCCGCCTGGCAGCCCGCCACCCAGGACACCGTCCTGCAGGAGGGGGACACCATCGTGGTCACCGGCCCCACGAAGCAGGCGGAGAAGTTCAGCCGGGCGATGTCCTGACATCTCCCGCGGGAGTGCACCCGGGCCCGAGACTCGAGCCCCTGCCCGGGCGCTCGGGATCTCCGACCAAAAGAGGATGCGCGGGCGCTGCCGCGCAGGCGAGGATGGATCGGAGGCGAGACCGTCACCGGGTCCGGCACCGAGGTGCGAGGACAGGATCTGTCCTCTCGCCGTCCTATTCTTCGTTCGAGACCCCGGCCGCTCACCCCGTCGGCCGGGCCGTTCCACCCTGCTCCGGGAGACCAACCCCATGCTCTGGACCCTGATCCGGCGCCACCTCCGGCCCTACCTGCCGCATGTGGCCGCCGTCGCCGTCCTCCAGCTCGCGACCGTGCTCGCGACCCTCTACCTGCCCAGCCTCAACGCCGACATCATCGACAACGGCGTCGCCACGGGAGACACCGACTACATCTGGCGCGTCGGCGGTGTGATGCTGATCGTCGCGATGGTGCAGGTGATCACCGCGATCGCCTCGGTGTGGTTCGGGGCGCGGGTCTCGATGGGCATGGGCCGGGACATCCGCCGCTCCGTCTACACGCGCGTGGACCGCTTCTCCACCGAGGAGATGGGCCGCTACGGCGCCCCTACCCTGATCACCCGTGCCACCAATGACGTCCAGCAGGTGCAGATGCTGGTGCTGATGACCCTGAACTTCATGGTCATGGTGCCGATCATGTCCATCGGCGGGATCATCATGGCGATCCAGGAGGATCCGGGGCTGTCCTGGCTGGTGTGGGTGTCCGTGCCGGTGCTGATGGTGATCGTGGGCTTCCTGGTCAAGGAGCTGATGCCGCTGTTCCAGCGGATGCAGGACAACATCGACTCGATCAACTCCGTGATGCGTGAGCAGATCATGGGCATCCGCGTGGTGCGGGCCTTCGTGCGCGAGCGGCACGAGACCGCCCGCTTCGAGAGCGCGAACGCCACCCTCACCGACACCTCGGTGCGGATCGGCCGGCTGTTCGTGATCATGGGCCCGGCCATCACCGTCGTGCTCCACCTCGCGACCGCCGCCGTGCTCTGGTTCGGCGGCCACCGCGTGGATGCGGGGCTGGTCGAGGTGGGCGCGCTGACCGCCTTCATGCAGTACCTGCTGCAGATCCTGATGGCCGTCATGATGGGCACCTTCATGTTCATGATGTTCCCGCGCGCGATCATCAGCGGCAGGCGCATCGGGGAGGTCCTCGAGACCACCCCCACCCTCGCCGAGCCCGCCCAGCCCGTCGCCCTCCAGGTGACCGGCGGCGGCGCGACCGTGGAGTTCCGCGACGTCACCTTCGCCTACCCCGGCGCCGAATCGCCGGTGCTCGACGGTGTCTCCTTCACCGCCGAGGCCGGGAAGACCACCGCCATCATCGGCTCCACGGGCTCGGGCAAGACCACCCTGGTCAGCCTCATCCCGCGCCTGCACGACGCGACCAGCGGCCAGGTGCTGCTGGACGGCGTCCCCGTCACCGACCTGGCCCGCGCCACGATCTCGCGCGCGGTGGGCCTCGTGCCCCAGAAGCCCTATCTGTTCTCCGGCACCATCGCCCACAACCTCCGCTTCGGGGATCCGACGGCCGACGACGACCAGCTGTGGCGCGCGCTCGACGTCGCCCAGGGCACCGAGTTCGTCACGGACCGCAGCACCGGCGAGGGCCAGAGCGCGGCGACCGGCCTCGAGTCGACCGTCTCCCAGGGCGGCACCAACGTCTCCGGCGGCCAGCGCCAGCGCCTGTGCATCGCCCGCACCCTGGTCGCCGCTCCCCGGGTGTACGTCTTCGACGACTCCTTCTCGGCGCTCGACGTCACCACCGACGCGAAGGTCCGCGAGGGCCTCGCGAAGAACACTCAGGGCGCGACCACCCTCATCGTCGCCCAGCGCATCTCCACCATCACCTCCGCGGATCAGATCCTGGTGCTCGAGGAGGGCAGAGTGGTGGGCCGCGGCACCCATGAGGAGCTGCTGGTCAGCTCGCAGACCTACCGGGAGATCGTCGATTCCCAGATCACCGCGGAGGCGACGGCATGAGCGAGAAGAAGAACTCCACGAAGAAGCAGGACGGCAGCACCGCCGAGCTCACCGAATCCGAGATCCTCGAGATGCAGGACTCGATGAGCAGCGAATGGGGCGAGTCCGCACCCCGCAAGGCCAAGGCCTTCTGGCCCTCCGCGCTGCGACTGGCGGGGACCTTCGCCGATCACAAGCTGGGCCTCACGGTGGTGCTCGCCTTCGGTATCATCTCGACTGTGCTCACGGTCTGGGCACCCACCATCCTCGGCGACGCGATGGACGTCATCTTCGACGGCTTCCTCACCGGGGAGGGCGTCGCCTTCGACGCCCTCGGCCGCCTGCTGCTGATAGTGCTGGGCATGTACCTGGTCGCCGCACTGTTCGACTGGCTGCAGGGCCGGCTGCTGAACGACGTGGTCATGAAGATCGTCTACGTGCTGCGCGAGAAGATCGAGGCGAAGGTCAACCGCCTGCCGCTGTCCTACTTCGACACGCGCCAGCGCGGCGACCTGCTCTCCCGCACCACCAACGACGTCGACAACGTCCAGACCGCCCTCCAGCAGGCCTTCGCGTCTCTGGTCTATGCGGTGCTGACCATTGTGGGCATCACGATCATGATGTTCTGGCTGTCCTGGCAGCTGGCGCTGATCGCCCTGGTCGCCCAGCCGATCTCCGCCGTGGTCATCGGCCTCATCGGCGCGAAGTCCCAGAAGCTGTTCACGGCGCAGTGGCGCAACACCGGGCGCCTGAACGGGCACGTCGAGGAGTCCTTCACCGGCCACGACCTGGTGACCGTCTTCGACCGCCAGGACTCGATGCGCGAGCAGTTCGACGAGCGCAACGAGGAGCTGTGGGAAGCCTCATTCAAGGCCCAGTTCTACTCTGGCATGATCATGCCGATCATGCAGTGGGTGACCTACCTCGGCTACGTCGGCATCGCCGTGGTGGGCGGTCTGCGGATCGCCGCCGGGCAGATGTCGCTCGGCCAGGTCACCGCCTTCATCCAGTACTCCCGCGAGTTCAACGCACCGCTGGGCGAGGTGGCGGGGATGGCGAACATGCTGATCTCCGGCGTCGCCTCCGCGGAGCGGATCTTCGAGCTGCTGGACGCCGAGGAGCAGGAGGCCGACGGGGAGATCACCGAGCCGTCCGGAACGGACGCCGGAGCGATCGGCGCCGACAGTGCGACCGCAGCCGACAGTGCGGCCGGAGCTGGTGGGGCGGTCGCACCGCGCCGCCGGATCGAGCGCGCCGAGCTCACCGGTCCCACCCGTGGCCGCATCGAGTTCGATCACGTCGCCTTCTCCTACACCCCGGAGAAGCCGCTGATCACCGACCTGTCGTTGGTCGCGGAACCCGGACAGACGATCGCGATCGTCGGCCCCACGGGTGCCGGGAAGACCACCCTGGTGAACCTCATCATGCGGTTCTACGAGATCGACGCCGGGCAGATCCGCCTGGACGGCGTGGACATCCGGGCTCTGGACCGCGGCGCCGTGCGCTCGCGCGTGGGCATGGTGCTGCAGGACGCGGTGCTGTTCGGCGGCACCATCCGTGAGAACATCCGCTACGGTCGCCTCGAGGCGAGCGACGAGGAGGTGGCCGCCGCCGCGACCGCGACCTTCGTGGACCGCTTCGTGCACACCCTCCCCGACGGCTACGACACCCTCATCGAGGACGAGGGCGCGAACGTCTCCGCCGGTGAGCGGCAGCTGATCACCATCGCCCGCGCCTTCCTCGCCGACCCTGCACTGCTGATCCTCGACGAGGCCACCTCCTCCGTGGACACCCGCACCGAGGTGCTGGTGCAGGAGGCGATGGCGGCGCTGCGCAGCGACCGCACCAGCTTCGTGATCGCCCACCGCCTCTCCACCATCCGTGACGCGGACGTGATCCTGGTGATGGAGCACGGCGACATCGTCGAGCAGGGCTCCCACGACGTGCTGCTCGAGGCCGAGGGCGCCTATCACCGGCTCTACTGGTCGCAGTTCGCGGCGGGCACGGACCCTGATGCGGACGACGCGGTGGTCGTGGGATCCATGACCGTCACCGGTGCGATCCCCGAGGTCGCCGCGACGCGGGATGGTGCGGGGGCGGCACCTGCTGAGACCGGGGAGCTCCCGGCGGCCGGAGCCTAGCTCGGCGCCGCCCCAGCGCCACCCGGTGCCGGCCCGGTGACGGTCAGATTTTGTGACCGTGAGGACCGATGGTGACATGCGCATGAGTCGTCACCGGCGCAATAGTCTCGGTCTGGCAGGGCTGGCTGGGCTGGGCTGGCTGGGCAGGGCTGGGGTGGGCGGGTGCTGGCCCAGCGGGTAGCGTCGGGCCATGGACGTCACGATCATCGGGGGCGGCATCGCCGGCCTCGCCCTCGCCCACGAACTCGCCCCCGACCACGATGTCACCGTGCTGGAATCTTCCCCGGGCCCGCGCGGCGGCGGCTACATGATCGACTTCTTCGGCCCCGGCTTCTACGCCGCGGAGCGGATGGGCATCCTCGAGGAGCTCCGCTCCCGGGGACATGAGTTCGAGGGCGTGCGCTACGGGACGCCTGACGGAGTCGACTCCGGCCGCATCGACGTCGGCCCCCTGGTCGAGGCGGCGGGCGGCCGCTACTTCTCGATCCTGCGTCCCGAGGTGGAGCTGGGGCTGCTCTCGGTGCTGCCGGCTTCGGTGGATCTGCGCTACGGCGCGCAGGTCGTGGCGGTGCGCGATGCCGGGCTCGAGGGCGCGGCCCGTGCCCGCCGCGCCGTGGTCGAGCTCGCGGATGGCACCACCCTGGACTCCGATCTGGTGGTGGCCTGTGACGGGGTGCGCTCCCCGGTGCGGGAGCAGGTCTCGCCCGGCCACGGGGCGATCGTGCCGATGGGCTACCGGGTCGCGAGCTACCTCTACGAGGATCCGGAACTCGCCGCCGACCTGGGGGAGCGGATGCTGATGACCGATACCGTGCGGCGCGTCGGCTGGGCGTATGCGGCCGACGACACCCGCGTCGGCGTGATGCTCGCCGAGCGCGTCGAGGGCGCGGGCACGAAGCGTCCCGAGCCGGACCGGGAACGGCTCCAGCGGGACTTCACGGGGCTGCACCCGCAGGTGGACCGGGCCCTGGCCCATGCCCCGGAGAGCTTCTACGACGACCTCGTCGCCCAGGCGATCGCGCCGCGCTGGAGCCGTGGCCGGATTGCGCTGGCCGGGGACGCCGCGCACGCCCCGTCCCTGCTGGCGGGCCAGGGCACCTCGGTCGCGATCGCCGGAGCGGAGGCGCTGGCCCGGAGCCTGCGCGCGACGGGCCCGCACGTCGAAGCGGGGCTGGCGGAGTACGAGCGACGGTGGCGGCCGACGGTCGAGAAGGTGCAGCGTTCGGGGCGGCGCAGCGCCTCGTTCTTCACTCCATCCAGCCCCGCGCAGCTGAGGCTGCAGCAGATCGGCCGTCGCACGCTCGGCCTGCCGGGCGTGAGCCGCCTGGTGGCGCGGACCTTCATCGCCGCCTGAGGCCGGGCGGGTCGGCTCTCCCGGCTGCAGGCGACGACGGCCGGAGATCAGGCGGCCGAGGTGCGCCGCAGCCGGACGTTGACGAACTCTCCCATGCCCCACCGGCCGAGCTCACGGCCGAAGCCGGAGCGCTTCACGCCGCCGAAGGGCAGGCCGGGCAAGGTGGTCCCGTGCTCGTTGATGTACGCCATCCCGACGTCGAGGCGATCGGCGACTGCCTGGGCGCGCTCGAGATCGGTGCCCCAGACGGAACCGCTCAGACCGAAGTCGACGTCGTTGGCCAGCGTCACGGCCTCGTCCTCCGAGTCGACACCGTAAATCACAGCCACAGGGCCGAAGATCTCCTCGGCATAGGCGTCCATGTCCTCGGTGACCCCGGTGAGCACGGCGGGCTGCATGAAGGCCCCGTCGCGATCGAGCGCCTGCCCGCCGGTATGGAGCGTCGCGCCCTGCCGGACGGCGCGTCGAACCTGGTCGACGACGCCGTCGCGCGCACCGACCGAGGAGAGCGGGCCGACGTCGACGTCCTCGTCCAACGGATCGCCGAGGGTCGCGGACTCGAAGCTCTCGACGATGGTCGCGACGAACGCCTCGAGACGAGCCGTGGGCACGATGATGCGCTTCGGGGAGTTGCAGGCCTGGCCCGCATTCGACAGCCGGGCGGTGGCGACGGTCCGGGCGACCTGCTCGAGGTCGCCATCGTCGAGCACGATCAGCGGATCGGAGCCGCCGAGCTCCAGCACCGACTTCTTCAGGTGCTTGGCGGCGGTCTCCGCGACCGCCGCACCCGCCTTCTCGCTGCCGGTGAGGGACACCCCGCGCACCCGCGGGTCGGCGATCATGTCGGCGATCTGGTCGTGGGAGGCGAAGACGTTGGCATAGGCATCCTGCGGGACCCCGGCCTCATGGAGGATCTGCGCCATGATCTCCGAGGAGCCGGCGCAGATCTCCGCGTGCTTCAGGATGATCGTATTGCCCACCATCAGGTTCGGGGCGACGAAGCGCGCCACCTGGTAGTAGGGGTAGTTCCAGGGCATCACTCCGACGAGAGGACCGATCGGCTCGGTCTGCACCAGCGATTCCTGCGCGCCCTGCGGATCCAGCTGCTCGGGCTGCAGCAGCTCGGGGCCATGGGTGGCGTACCAGCGATAGATCGAGCCGGCCAGCTCGGCCTCGCCGATGGCCTGCTGCAGAGGCTTGCCCATCTCGACGGCGATCAGCTCTCCCAGCTCCCGGGAGCGGTCGTCGTAGGCATCGGCGACCCGCTCCAGGATCGAGGCGCGCTCCTGCGCGGCAGTGGCGCGCCACTCTGTGTAGGCGGTGTGGGAGCGCGAGAGCACGCGCTCGACCTCGGCGCTGTCCAGGGTGGTGAATTCCTTGTCGGTCCGTCCCGTGGTCGGGTTGGTCGTCGTGTATTCAGCCATCCCTCCACCCTCGACCCCATGTCCGGATCTGTAAAGAATGGGCCGTCCGACCGGTCCGCCGGAGCGCGGCGGGCAGCGTCGCCCACTGCTCTCCGGACGTGACCCGGCCGGTGGCTCACACCCGGATCGCGCCGAGCTTCTGCGGATTGCGGAGCATGTCGATCCGGGTCACCACGGCGTCGGCGCCTTCACCGTCGGCCTCGATCCAGACCGCGCAGTCGATCCGCGGCCCCTCGTGCCCGATCAGCGCCGGCCGACCGTTGAGCTCCGCCATCCGCCAGGACAGCTGCATGACCTCGGGCTTCGCCATGATCCCCGCGATGAAGGCGAGCACGTTCGAGGTGCCATGTATCGGGCGCCGCGCGGCTCGCCTCACGCCGCCGCCGTCGGTGGTCAGCACCACCTCGGGGGAGAGCATCGCGACCATCTCCGTCAGCGCCACCGTTCCCTGCGCGGCGTCGAGGAAGGCGGCGGTGAGCGCGCGGTGGGCGCTCTCGTCCACCGGATGGCGCGGCGCCCGTGCGCGCACGTGGGCTCGCGCGCGGCTGACCAGCTGCCGCACCGAGGCCTCGGAGCGCTCGAGAGTCTCCGCCACCTCGGGATAGGGCAGCGCGAACACCTCGCGCAGCACGAACGCCGCCCGCTCGAGCGGGGACAGGGACTCGAGCACCACCAGCAGCGCGAGCGAGACCTCGTCGGCGATCTCCGCGGCGCGGCCCGGTTCCGCGGAGGCGTCGGTCGAGACCGGCTCGGGCAGCCAGGGGCCGATGTACTCCTCGCGTCGCCGGTCTCGCGAGCGCACGATGTTCAGCGCCGTCCGGGTCACCACCCGCAAAAGGTAGGAGCGCGGCTCGCGCACGATCGTGAGATCCACGTCCTGCCAGCGCAGCCAGGCTTCCTGGACCGCGTCCTCACTGTCGGCCACCGTGCCGAGCACCCGGTAGGCGGCGCCGAGCAGGGCGCGGCGATGCACCTCGAAGGTCTCGTGATGCGCGGTCGATGCGGTGTTCATGGCGCGCCCTTCGCTGCGGTTCGCGGAGCCGCGCTCAGCGTACGTCGCAGTTGTCCTTGAAGCCCTGACTGGTCAGCCCCAGCCCGGCGTTGGTGCGCGAGCGGTAGTTCTCGAGCGAGACCAGCGCGGCGAGCTCGACCACCTGCGCGTCGTCGAGATCCTCCCGCAGGCGGGGCACCATCTCGTCGGTCACGGCCGACGGCGTCTGCGTCGCCGCGACCGCATACTCCAGCACCGCCCGTTCGAGCGGTGAGTAGACGCTGCTCGTGCGCCAGGATCCGATCGCCTGCAGCTTCGCCGGGTCCACGCCGCGGCGGTGGTTCTCCCAGTAGCCGAAGTCGATGCACCAGGAGCAGCCGATCTCGCGCGCCACCACCATCACCGCGAGCGCGTTCAAAGTAGGAGAGAGCCGCTTCCAGCGGGAGGCGCTCGCCTCGAGCACGAGCGAGGCGGTGAGCACGCCGCCGTGGTGGAGCGCGGCCCGCACCGGATCCAGCGCCTTCCCGTACGGCCGGCGCGTCGCCCAGAGCACGAGGCGCGCGAAGCCCCCGTCGTGCTCGAGCGGGATCCGGGCGGCGGGACGCGCCGGCGGAGCGGTGTGCAGAGGAGTGATTGCGGACATGTCGGTGCCTTCCCTCAGGGGCCCGGGAGGGGCCCGTCGGAAGGGAGACACCGGCCGCGCCGGATCTGTGACATCTGCTTGCTGCTCAGGCTTCGGGGAGGTCCCAGTGGAAGCTCTCGAGGGTGATGGCGGCAGGGTCCGGGCCCCGCGCTGGCGGCTGATGCAGCAGGAGCAGGTCGATCGGGGTGCGGACATCGCCGGCACCCGCCGGTCAGAACGGCGTCGTGGGCGGCGCGTCGGGCGGAGGATCCACCGGCGGTGGCTGCTCGGGCTGCGTCGGCGGCTCCGGGGCGGGCTCGGGGCTCGGCTCGGGCGGCCGGCCAGGGATAGGCATCGGCGGACCGGTGGGCGGTGAACCCGGCGGCTGCGTCGGCGGCTCCGTGGGAGGAGCCGTGGGCGGATACCCGGGCGGAGTCAGCGGCGGCTCGCTCGGCGGCGGCAGGGTTCCCCCGGCGGTGGGGTCATTCGGCGGCGTCATCTGTTCCTCCTCGGGGTGCGAGCATCCTGGACCTGGTCAGGAACCGCTTCCCATCGGGCGTCTCGAGGCTGAACCCGCCGCCGCGCCCATCCACGAGGTCGATCGTGAGGTGGGTGTGGCGCCAGTAGGCGAACTGCTCGCGGCTCATCCAGAAGTCCAGCGGGCTGGTGGTGCCGTCCGGCAGCGGCACCTCGACGTGCCCCATCTTCACGTCGGCGTCCCCGGTGAGGAAGTCGCCTTCGGGGAAGCACATGGGCGAGGACCCGTCGCAGCAGCCGCCGGACTGGTGGAACATCAGCGGCCCGTTGCGGTCGATCAGGCGCTGGATCTGCGCGACCGCCGCGCCCGTGAACGCGACGCGGGAGAAGTACTCGTCCTCGACCGTCGGCGCCATCTCGAGGACGTCGTCCGAGGCGGACGGCTCGGGCAGCGTCGGCGCGGGCGGCTGGCCCGCCTGCGGGCCGGGCGGTGCCGCGGTGCGGGTGAACTGCGGGGGAGCGGAGGCGGAGAGGTCGGTCATGGCGAGTCCTTCGCTCGAGGGGCCGATGGGAATGTGTCGTGGCTCACCACGATAGACCTCCTCTGCGGCCATAGGGTTTCCGCATGGAACATCGTCACCTCGGCCGCTCCGGCCTCAAGATCAGCGAGATCATCTACGGGAACTGGCTCACCCATGCCTCCCAGGTGGAGGATGACCGTGCCCGCGCCTGCGTGCGCGCCGCGCTCGATGCCGGCATCAGCACCTTCGACACCGCGGACACCTACGCGAACACCGCCGCGGAGGTGGTCCTCGGCGAGGCGCTGAAGGCTGAGCGGCGCGAGTCGCTCGAGATCTTCACCAAGGTGTACTTCCCCACCGGCCCCAAGGGGCACAACGACACCGGTCTGTCCCGCAAGCACATCCGCGAGTCGATCGACGCCTCGCTGCGCCGACTGCAGACCGACTATGTCGACCTCTACCAGGCGCACCGCTATGACGTCGCCACCCCGCTCGAGGAGACGATGCAGGCTTTCGCGGACGTCGTCCACTCCGGCAAGGCGCTGTACATCGGAGTCTCCGAGTGGAACGCGGATCAGCTCCGCGCCGGCCACCAGCTGGCCCGCGAGCTCGGCATCCAGCTGGTCTCCAACCAGCCCCAGTACTCGATGCTGTGGCGCGTGATCGAGGAGCGCGTGGTGCCCACCTCGCGTGAGCTCGGCATCTCCCAGATCGTCTGGTCGCCGGTCGCCCAGGGCATCCTCACCGGCAAGTACAGGCCCGGCACCCCGGCGCCCGAGGGGTCGCGCGCCCGCGACGAGAAGGGCGGCGCGGACATGATCAAGCGCTTCCTGAACGACGAGGTGCTCACCGCGGTGCAGGGCCTGCTCCCGATCGCGGAGGAGCTCAGCCTCACCCCGGCGCAGCTCGCCGTGGCCTGGGTGCTCAGCAACGACAACGTGGCCGGCGCGATCATCGGCGCCTCCCGCCCCGAACAGATCACCGAGAACGTCAAGGCTGCGGGGATCACGCTCGATGCCGACGTCAGGGCCCGCATCGACGAGGTGCTCGGAGAGATCCCCGAGACCGATGCGGCGCTGACCCAGGCGCCCGGGGCGCGGCTGAGCTGAGCTGTCGGCCGGAACGAAGGTGCAATGACCGAAGGGCCGGTCCGTCGCGATGACGGTCCGGCCCTTCGGCTTTCACTGCGGTGCGTGTCGAGGGATCAGCTCTTGGTGTCGATCCCCAGCTGCGCGGGCGGCAGCTCCTCGCCGGTCTTGCCCTGGAGGGAGTGGCCGTCGGCCCGCATCTCCCAGAACGTGGCGCCCTGGATGCCGAGCTTGCGCGGATCGAACTGCGGGTCCAGACCTGCCTTCTTCTGCTCGCGGTAGTCCTTGAGCGCCTTCAGAGCGGGGCCCTGGATGACCAGGATGCCGATGATGTTCAGCCAGGCCATCGAGCCCACGCCGATGTCGCCCATGCCCCAGGCCGCGCCGGCGGTGTTCACCGCGCCGTAGGCCACGGAGACGAGCACCAGAGCCTGCAGCAGGCGAAGCATCCCGCGGGCGAGCACGCGGTTCTTCATCTTGCGCGTGAGGTAGTTGAGGTTCACCTCGGCCATGTAGTAGTAGGCCACGATCGTGGTGAACACGAAGAACCCCAGCGCGACGGCGATGAACGACGGTCCGAAGCCCGGGAAGACCGAGTCGAGGCCGGTCTGGACGAAGTTCGGCCCCGGCTCGACATCCACGGGCATCTCCCCGGCGCCGCTGCCGATCACGGGAGAGGTGCCGTCGGCCCACTCCTCATTCGAGAACGTGTTGAACATTCCGGTCGAGATGATGATGAAGGCGGTCGCAGAGCACACGAACAGGGTGTCGATATAGACCGAGAACGACTGGGCGAAGCCCTGCTTGGCGGGGTGGGAGACCTCGGCGGCGGCAGCGGCGTGCGGGCCGGTGCCCTGGCCGGCCTCGTTGGAGTAGATGCCGCGCTGGACGCCCCACTTGATGGCGAGGCCGACGATCGCGCCGAAGATCGGCTGGACACCGAATGCGCTGGAGAAGATCAGCCCGAAGACGCGGGGGATCTCGGTGAAGTTCAAGAACAGCACCACGAGCGCGATGATGATGTAGAGGATCGCCATGGCCGGCACCACGAACGCCGCGAAGTGGGCGATGCGCTTGACGCCGCCGATGACGATGAAGCCCAGGCCGATCACCAGGCCGATGGCGGTCACCCAGGTGGGGATGCCCCAGGCACTGTTGATCGCGGAAGCCATGCCGTTGGCCTGCACGCCCGGCAGGAAGAAGCTCATCGCGAGGATGGTGACGATCGAGAACAGGATCCCGTAGAACAGCGACAGGCCCGGGGCCTTGTGCTTGTAGGCCTTCTCGAAGTAATACGCCGGACCGCCGCGGTACTCGCCGGTGTCGCGGTCCTTCTCCTTGTAGATCTGGCCGAGGGTGCATTCGATGAACGAGGTGGCGGCGCCGAGGAAGGCGGAGGCCCACATCCAGAACACGGCGCCGGGGCCGCCGAAGGCGATGGCGGTGGCGACGCCACCGATGTTGCCCATGCCGACGCGGCCGGCGAGCGACATCATCAGCGACTGGAAGGACGAGGTGCCGTCCGGGGAGGTCTCGCCCTTCTTCAGCTGGGCGAGCATGTCGGGGATGTTCCGCACCTGGAGGAGGCCGGTGCGGATGGTGAAGTAGAGGCCGGCGAGAAGACAGAGCCCGATCAGGGGGATGGACCAGATCAGGTTGTTCGCGCCGTTGATCATTTCGGCGATCATGAGGGCTCCTGGGAATAGGGGAAGCGACGGCACCCTTGGCGTCGCGTGCAGGGGTGACTGCAGTCACCTCTTAGTGCTGGATGGAACATACCGGACACTCAGGGCTCTGAGGGGTCTTTCAGCCTCCCGTAGCCGGGTCGTTATGCAACTCGTATTCCGGGTGCTTGTATTCGTCCAGGTGGAGCTGCCGTGCGGCGCCGAGGGGAGTCGGTGGGGGGCATCCCGCCGCCCCTTCCGGCGTGTCGTGACCGGAGTCGCTCAGCAGGGGCTCGAAATCGGGGCTGGAGAGCCGTTACACTTATTGCGACCCCTCGTGCGGTGTCATCTTGCTGAACTCCCCCAGGGCTTGACGGCAGCAAGGGCAGGTGAGCTCTGGCAGGTGCACGAGGGGTCCTTCTCTGCCCGGAGGCGGTGCCGTCCTCGGCCCCCGGTCCCCTGCGGGAGATCGCCCCACCACGGGGCCCGGACCCGGGGGTCGCCTGGCTGCTGGACCTCACCCCCTGGACGCTGTGGCTCACGGTGGCCAGGATGGTGCTGCGCATCGGAGGCGTGTTCGCGCCGCGAGCGGCCGATGCGAGCCCGCGGCCCCTTCCCTCGCAGTCCCGCGATGCGTACCGTGAGGGGACCCGTTCGTCGAGGTCAGGAAACGCTATGAGGGTCGAGACCGTCCACCGGGTTGCGCACCCGCCGTCCGAGGTTCTCGCCTGGCATGACCGCCCCGGCGCCCTGGTGCGGCTCACCCCGCCCGGGCTCGCCTCGGCCGATGCGCCGGACGCCGGAGGGGTGCAGGTCGGCCGGCTCGTCGGGGTGCGTCTCGGCCCGTCGGCGCTGCCCACCGCACTGCGCCCGCATTGGATCCTGCGCCATCTCGAGCATGACCCGCAGGGCCGTTTCGTGGACCAGCAGGTCCGCGGGCCCTGGCGCACCTGGCGTCACGAGCACCGCATCGAGGCCGACGCCGGCACCGCCGACGCTGCCGACGGCAGCGCCACCGCGCTCCACGACAGCATCGAGCTCGAGCTCCCGCGCAGGCTCGAGCGTCTGACCCCGCTCGCCGAGTCGCAGATCCGCCGCCTGCTCGCCTTCCGTGCCCGCCAGCTGCACGACGACCTCGACTTCCACGCCCGTTTCGTCGACACCCCGCGCCGCACCATCGCGATCACCGGCTCCTCGGGCCTGATCGGCACCCAGCTCGCCGCGCTGCTCGAGACCGGCGGGCACACGGTGCATCGGATGGTGCGTGAGAACCAGGTGGGCCCGGGGGAGATCTCCTGGGACCCGAGAGCGGGGCAGCTGGACCCGGCCGACCTCGAGGGCATCGACGTGGTCATCAACCTCGCCGGCCGCTCGATTGCGACCCGCTGGACCCCGACGGCCCGCCGCGAGATCCGCGGCTCACGCGTGAACGGCACAGCGCTGATCTCTCGCACCCTCGCCGGGATGCGGGAGGGGCCGGCCGCGCTCGTCCAGGCCTCCGCCATCGGGATCTACGGTCCGCGACGCCCGGGCGAGCTGCTCACCGAGGCGGATCCGGGCGGCGAGGGCTTCCTCGCCGATCTGGTGCGGGACTGGGAGGGCTCGACCCGCGCCGCCGCAGACGCCGGGGTGCGGGTCGCCCACGTGCGCACCGGGATGGCGCTGACCGACGGTGGCGGCCCGCTGCTGCCCCAGCTGCCGCTGTTCCTGGCCGGGGTGGGCGGCAGGCTCACCGCCGGGGACGCGATGACCTCGTGGATCTCGCTGGATGACATCGTGCGCAGCTTCGCCCACGCCGCGCTCAGCGCCGAGCTGCACGGGCCGGTCAACGGCGTCGGGCCGCAGCCGGTGAGCGCCCGTGACTTCGCCCGCACCCTCGGGATGGTGCTGCACCGGCCCGCATTGCTGCCGGTGCCGCCGCTCGGACCACGCCTGGTGCTGGGCGGGGCGGCCGCGGACGAGCTGATCCGCACCGATCAGAACGTCTCCGACGCGCGGCTGCGGGGGAGCGGCTTCGAGCCCGCGCACCGCACCCTCGAGGAGGCGCTGCGCCACGTGCTGCGACGGTGAGGGCGGGGCCGGCGGAGGCGACCGACGAGGTGCGCTCAGAGGTGCTCGGTGGGGAGCTCCGTGAGCGCGCGGGCCTCCTCGCGGAGCTCATCGTCGCTCAGCTCATGCGCCGGCGGGTGCACGACCTCCGCGCCGCGGCAGGCCAGCGCGTTGACGACGGCGGCGAGCCCCACCAGGGCGGCCGCGCCGACGGGCAGCCACATCGCGACCTGGGAGCCGGCGTCCTCGGCGACCGCGCCGGTCAGGGCGGAAGCGGCGGACTGGCCGACGATCGTCGCCGAGCCGAGCATGGTCATCACGGTCGCCGAGCGGCCCTGCGGGCTGCGCTCGGCGGCGAGGCTGTAGAGCGTCACGATCGTCGGCCCGATCCCGATCCCGGCGATCGCCATCGCCACGATGAGGCCGCTCAGGCCGCCCGCGAGCCCGAAGCCGATCATCGAGGCGAGCATCAGCGCGGAGAACACGAGCCACCGCGCAGAGAGGCGGAACCGCTCGGGGAAGCGCGCCACGGACAGCGCCAGGATCGTCGAGCCGACGCCCATCACGCCGTAGACCAGCCCGGCCGAATCGCCGTTCCCGGTATCGGCGAGGAAGGCGGTGAGCGAGGTGAGCACCGTGCCGAAGAACAGGCCCACGCCGAGCGCGCCGGCGACGACCACCAGCACGCGGAGCGTGCGCAGCTCCCTGGCGGGGGCCTGGGCAACGGGCTCCTCGGCGGTCGGTGCGGCGACCTTGGCCGTGGGATGCAGCGCGAAGGCGGTGACGAACAGGAGCGTGAGCACCGCGGCCCCGATCATCGGGGCGGCGGGGCTCAGGGTGGTCGCGAGCAGGCCCACCACCACCGGCCCGAACACGAAGGCCGTCTCGTCGGCGGCGGATTCGTAGCCCATAGTGGCGTTCAGGCTGTGGGCCCGCCGGCCGCTGGGGAGGCGGGTGAGGATCAGGTGCACCAGGCGGCTGCGGGAGAACGGGCCGATCTGCGGGGAGGAGGCGCCGATGACGAAGCCGACCGCGAGCACCGCGATGTCGGGCAGGGAGCTGAAGGCCACGGCCGCGATCGCCAGCAGCGCGAGCGAGTTCACGATCCCCGACAGGAGGATCACCGGGCGCTGACCGATCCGATCGGCCGCGGCGCCGAGCAGGGGGCCGACGAGGGCCGAGCCCAGTCCCACCACGGCCGAGTTCACGCCGCCGAGCCAGATCGACTCACGCGCGGAGACGACGAGGGTCAGGGTGCCCACGACCATCATCGCGAAGGGGAAGCGGGCCACGAACGCGATCGGGAAGTAGGCGGTGCCGGCGACGCGGCGAAGGGTGGTGGGCGCCTGCGGCGCGGGGGAGGTCTGCTGAGTGGTCATCACTGCTCCGGACGGGGGTGCCGCCTTGGACGATCCACACCGTGGACCCGAGGTAGATGCACTGCTGAGGCCCGGGGGATCGGGCCGATCTGACGGCCCCACTCTAGAGTCCGGCGGCGTGAGCGGCCAGGGCGGGCGGGCCGGTGGTGCGCGGATTCACCCCGGCCCGTCGGCCGAGCCGGAGAGCGGGGCGCGCACTCTGATGCGAGCGGGGTCCTTGCTCTGACGCGAGCGGGGCAGGCACGGGGAACGGCATTGCCGAGTCCTCATGTCTGCCCCGCTCGCGTGCTGCTGCCGGCTGGTGCCGGTGGCTCGCCTGCTTCGGTGTCAGGCGGTGGCGGACTGCTTCTCGCGGTCGCCCCCGGAGCCCTCGCCGGTGGTCGCCTGAGAGGTGGCCGCTTCGGAATCGGCCGGGCCGTCCGCGGCGATCGCAGCCGTCTCCTCGGCCTGGATGACCTGGAAGGAGGTGCGACGGGTGGCGTCGTACGTCGGCTGATCGAGGATCTTCTCGCGCTTGGCGACGATCACGGCCACCAGCGACTGGCCGGTGACGTTCAGGGCGGTGCGGCCCATGTCCAGGATCGGGTCGATCGCGAGCAGCAGGCCCACGCCCTCGAGCGGGAGGCCCAGGGTGGACAGCGTGAGGGTGAGCATCACGGTCGCGCCGGTCATGCCGGCGGTCGCGGCGGAGCCGAGCACCGAGACGAGCACGATCAGCAGGTAGTCGGTGATGCCCAGCGGCACACCGTAGAAGTTCGCGACGAATATCGCGGCCAGCGAGGGGTAGATCGCGGCGCAGCCGTCCATCTTTGTGGTCGCGCCCAGCGGGATCGCGAAGCTCGCGTAGTGGCGGGGCACGCCCATCCGCTCGGTGACCGTCTGGGTCATGGGCATGGTGCCCAGCGAGCTGCGGGAGACGAAGCCCAGCGAGGTCGCGGGCCACACGCCGCGGAAGAAGGAGCCGATGGAGAGGCCGTTGAGCTTCAGCAGCACCGGGTAGACGACCAGCAGCACGATGAGCATGCCCACGTAGACGTCGACGGTGAACACGCCGAGCTGGCCGATGGCCTCCCAGCCGTAGGAGGCGACGGCGTTGCCGAGCAGGCCCACGGTGCCGATCGGGGCCAGGCGGATGACCCACCACAGCAGCTTCTGCACGATCTCCAGCGCGGAGCCGGTGACCTTGAGGAACGGCTCAGCCTTCTCCCCCACCTTGAGCACCGCGATGCCCACGGCGATCGAGATGACCAGGATCTGGAGGGCGTTGAAGCTCAGGGAGACGGAGCCGTCCTCCGCGGCCTTCCCGGCGATGCCGAGGAAGTTGGCGGGCACGAGGCCGGTGAGGAAGTCCATCCAGCCGCCCTGGGTGGAGGAGGCGGCCTCGGCGGAGCGGTCCACGCCGGAGTTCTCGCCGGGGGAGGTGATCACGCCCAGCGTGATGCCGACGCCGACCGAGATGAGGGCGGTGATCGCGAACCACAGCAGGGTCTTCCAGGCCAGGCGCGCAGCGTTGGTGACATTGCGGAGGTTGGCGATCGAGGTGACGATCGCGAGGAAGATCAGCGGCGGGACCAGGGCCTTCAGCAGCGTCACGAAGATGGTGCCGATGGTGTCCAGCGCGGTGGTCAGCCAGTTCGCGCCGTCACCGCCGTCCTCGCCGGCGCCGGCGACGGGGCCGATCTGGGCAGCGACCAGCCCGAGGACGATGCCGAGGACCAGTCCGATCAGGACCTGCCAGCCGAAGGGGATGCCGAGGACTGCGCGCAGCGGATTGCGCTGGCGCGTCGTAGCCGTGGGGGAGGGTGTCGAGGTGCTCACGACAGCTGACGCTACGCCGACCTGGTCGCACTTTCAATGAAATTGCTATGCGGTCACATTAGTGACCCTTGGGGGTGCGGGGGTGGCTCATCGTGGGGCTTGGGGATGGTTGGTCAGTCGGCCGACGGGCTCGCTGTGGCAGCGGCACGCTCGGCGGGGGACTTCAGCACGCAGAACTGATTGCCCTCCGGATCAGCCATGGTCAGCCAGCCCGTGCCCGGCCCGTACTGCCCGCGGTGGTCGGCGACGAGGGTGGCGCCCTGCTCCTCGAGCCAGCGGATCTCCTGCTCCTGCGTGCGCTCGCGCGGACGCACGTCGAAGTGGATGCGCTTGGCCGGCAGCTCGGCATCGGGCACTTCGAGGAACAGGAGGGTGTGGCCGGTGTCCGGGTCGAAGATCGCGCACTCCTCATGTCCGGGAAGGTTCGGATCCTCCGGGTCCGTCCCGTAGTCGAGGATCCTGCGCCACCACTCGCTGAGGGCGTAGGCGTCGTGGCAGTCGATGCTGGTGTGGGAGACGAAGACGCTCATGCCCCCAGTCTTCGCGCTGCGGGCGGCACAGGCAACAGTGGCGGCGCGCCGATCCGCCGATCCGAGTCCGTCGATCGGTGGATACTCGGCTGCCGATTCCCCTCCGAGCGGCGGATGCGAGAGCGGTGCACGGCAGTGCATCGTAGGGGCATGCCTGAGAAGCACCTAGATCGCCACCGCGCCGCGTCGTCGACGACGGATCCGGCGGCGACGGGCGATGTCTCCACGGAAGGACCGGTGCCGGCCTTCGGGGAGAAGGCACCGAACCGCTTCGCCGCAGACGTCGAGTACAGCGGCACCACGGGCAGTCACGACTACCTGGTCCGAGTCCGCCACCGGCTCCTGGACACCACGTTCACCGTGGTCATCGACGGTATCGAGCACGATCCGAAGGCCGAGGTCAAGGCGAGGCCGCCGGAGGAGAGCGCTGAGGAGGACTCCGGAGCGGCGCGGGATGCGAGTGAGGGCACGGTTGCCGACGGGGACGACGGCCCGGCGCCCGAGGGGAGCGATGCCCCGGAGACGGACGAGAGCGAAGCCCCGGTAGCCCATGGGGGCGAGAACTCCGCCGCCGACGAGGACTCTCCCCTCGAGCTCGACGAGAGCGCCGACGCCGAGCCCTGGGCCGATGATGACCTCCGCTTCACCCTCAAGGACGGCTTCGCGACGCTGCTCTGCACGGTGCGCCGCCCTATGGACAGCGGCGGATATGCGAACTCCGAGGAGATCACCATCCGCACTGTCGGCCTGGGCGGCGCCGGCGAGGTCGAGATCCGTCGCGGCGTCAAGCGCATCGTGCTGGTTCCGGCGGACGGATCTCCGTCGGCTGCCCGGGAGGAGAAGCGCACCGCCCATCCCACCCGGTACGCGCTGGTTGCCGCGATCACGAAGTCAGCGCGCTACCTGCTGCCGCTGCTGGGCTTCGGTGCACTGTTCAGCGGCGTGCTCGACCCGTTGCTGGAATGGATCGAGGCGCGGGTGCGACCGGCGTTCGAGGCCATCGCACGGATGACCGAACCGGTGCGGGAATGGATTGCGCAGCTGCTGCGCCCGGTCCAAGAGTTCCTCGAGGCGGTGTTCTCCCCGATCAGGGAGTTCTTCGCCATGCTGCTGCGACCGGTGCGTGACCTGCTGGCCTGGCTGCTGGGGCTGCTGCCGGACATCGGCCTGCCCTTCGACATCCCCGACTGGCTGCCGGAAGTGCTGGTGCCGGTGATCGTGGTGGTGGGCGTCTTCTCGGCGACCCGCAAGGGACTGCACAGCCGTGGGGAGAAGCTGGCCGCGGCGAAGGCGGCGAAGGCGGCGAAGGCGGCGGGTGGCGAGGAGATTGAGCATCCTGGTCAGAGCGGCCGGGCCGAGGATGAGACGGACCCGTCGGACCCGTCTGCTGGACCTGCTCGTTCCGCGCCGTCTCCGACCGCGGACGACGACTCGCGGGCTGGGGCCGCGGCCGATGCGCGCGCGTCGGAGGACGAGGTGCAAGCGGGATCGCTCAGGTGAGGTTGTCGTCGAGGAGCTTGTAGGCCCTGCCTCGCGCGTTACGCGGTGTGACCTGGTTGAAAGCCCATGCGGCGGGGCTGCCGACGGTCTCCAGCGGGGAATCGCGCCGTCCGGTGACCGTTCCTCCACAGATCCTGCCCGTCCTCAGCGGTGAGGAAGGTGGGCACCCTCGACTAGCCTGTCGGAGTGGCCATAGCTCTGTATCGACGTTACCGCCCGGAGTCCTTCGCCGAGGTGATCGGCCAGGACCACGTCACCACGCCCCTGCGGCGTGCGCTGCGTGCCGGGAGGATCGGTCATGCCTACCTGTTCTCGGGCCCGCGCGGCTGTGGCAAGACCACTTCCGCGCGCATCCTCGCGCGCTGCCTGAACTGCGCTGAGGGGCCGACGGACGTCCCCTGCGGTCAGTGCGACTCCTGCCGAGACCTCGCCACCGGCGGCGCCGGCAGCCTCGACGTGGTGGAGATCGACGCCGCCAGCCACGGCGGTGTCGATGATGCTCGTGAACTGCGCGAACGCGCCTCTTTCGCGCCCGTGCGAGACCGCTACAAGGTGTTCATCATCGACGAGGCCCACATGGTCACCTCGGCCGGGTTCAACGCGCTGCTGAAGTTGGTCGAGGAGCCGCCGGACCATGTGAAGTTCGTCTTCGCGACCACCGAGCCGGACAAGGTCATCGGGACCATCCGCTCACGCACCCACCACTACCCCTTCCGGCTGATCCCGCCGCAGGTGCTGGGCCCCTACCTCGAAGAGGTCTGCGCCGCCGAGTCCGTGCAGGTGGGTGAAGGCGTGATGCCGCTGGTGGTGCGGGCCGGCGGCGGTTCCGCCCGTGACTCGATGTCGGTGCTGGACCAGCTGATGGCCGGGGCGGGCGAGGGCGGGCTCGACGTCGCCACTGCGATCGCACTGCTGGGCTTCACCGACACCGCGCTGCTGGACACGGCGGTCACCGCAATCGCCCAGCGGGACGCCGCCGCGCTGTACGGGGCGGTCGAGCATGTGCTCGCCACCGGCCACGAGCCGCGGCGCTTCGTCGAGGATCTGCTGGAGCGGATGCGCGATCTGATCGTGCTGGCAGCCGTGCCGGACAAGGGCGCCGATCTGCTGCCGCAGGTCCCGGCCGGTGACCTCGAGCAGATGCGCGGCCAGGCCACCATGTTCTCCCCGGCCGATCTGTCGCTGTGCGGGGACCTGGTCCACGAGACGCTCTCGACGATGAGCGGTGCGACCTCCCCGCGGCTCCACCTCGAGCTGCTCGCGGCCCGTCTGGTGCTGCGCAACGAGCGGGCCGCGCTCGCCGCCGGTGACGGTCCTGCCCAGGTCGGGGCAGCCGCACCGTCGGGAGCTGGGGCCCCGGTGGCCGGTCCGGCCCAGGGCGCGCCCGGAGCGCCCGGCGCTTCCGGTGCGCGTGACGAGGCGCGACGCATCGCGCAGCAGAAGGTCGAGGCGGCGCGTCAGGCCCGCACGGGCCGCGCCCCGGTGCCCACGGAGCCGCGTGAGCAGCCCGCCCCGCAGCACGCGCAGGCCCCGGTCGCCTCCGCTCCGGCCGCCGCCCCGGCCGCCCCCGCGAGCACAGAGCAGCAGAGCGCCCACGTCCCAGCTCCCGCAGCGCAGGCACCCAGCACCTGGGCACCCGCGGCAGCGGCGCAGAATCAGCCGTCGGCCCAGCAGCCCCGTCCTGAGCAGGAGCCGCCCTTTACGCAGCAGCCGTCAGTGCCGCAGCAGTCCTCGGGGGCCCAGCAGGCAACGCCGGCGCAGGATCCGAGCGGCCCGTCGTCGGCGCCCATGGAGCAGACGGCGCCGCAGGCGTCACCGGCCGCTGCAGCACCTGACGGTCTCGATGCGGAGCATGTGCGCGGGCATTGGTCCGCGATCTTGGACGAGCTCCAGCAGATCCGGCGGCCGAGCTGGGCGCTGGTGTCCCAGAACGGGCACGTCAACGGGGCCCACGGCAGCACCCTGGTGATCGGCTTCCGCACCGAGGGGCTGGTCCATGCATTCCACCGAGGTACCGCCGGCGAGAATCTGGCTGACGCAGTGCGTCGCATCCTGCACACCGATGTCTCCGTTGAGGCAGTAGTCGGGGAGGATCCCGGCCCCGGCGGCGGTGGCAGCGGGACGAGCGGTCCGGGTGGACCGAGTGGATCGAACAGTCCCGGCGCACGTGGCGGCGAGGGCCCGAGCGGACCCGGTGCCCGCGGAGACGGTGGCCCGAGCGGCCCCGGAGATGCTGGCGGGCCCGGAGGGTCGAGGCGACCGCAGGCGGCACGCCCAGAGCCGGACGCGAACCGGCCCCATCCGGCTTCATGGGGAGACGCGGCGGCTTCCCTGCCGCCGCGCGACACCGCAGCGAGCACCGCCTCGAGCACCGCAACGAGCGCCGCCGCGAGCTCTGCCCAGCAGGCCCCTCGCGAGGAGCCACCCGTCTCCCTGGGCCAGCGCGCGTCCGAACGGGCCATGGCGGCCGCAGCTCGTGCATCCCAGTCCGGCCGGGGCGGCTCCGGCTCCGAGCGTGTCGAGGATTTCGCCCCTGAGCCCGACGACCCCTACCCGCCGGACCCTCACGACGAGTATCCGCCGGACGATCACGGTGCGAGGAATGAACTCCCCTCGCAGCAGGCTCCCGAGCAGCGCCCGGGCAGCGGCACTGGGCAAGAGCGCACCGGACGCTGGTCCGATGCACTGCATCAGGCAGAAGCGGACCGTGGGACGGCAGTCGGCGCCGCCCCCGCTGGCCCGGCGTCTGCCAGCACCGCGCCTGCCAGCACCGCGCCTGCCAGCACCGCCCTGAGCGGCGAGATCCCCGTGGTGGACGACGAAGGCCGGGACTCCGTCTCGCCGGAACAGCCCCGCACCTACGGCCAGAATGCGCTGAAGCGAGCGATCGCCGAAGGCCGCGTCGTCCACTCCCGACCGGCGCAGACCACTGCTGCCTTGACGCCCGCCGGTTCCGTGCCAGAGGGCCCCGCCCCCTCCGGGGTCGTGGCCGCCGATGCCGGCGGTGTCGCCGAGGAGCCGGGTGCCCCCGCTCTGCAGGCTGTGCCAGCGATGGGACAGAGCTCGGCCGCGAGTGCCGCCTCCGCGAACATCCCCCCGCACACGGATGCCGCATCGAGCTCCGCAGACGCGCAGGCAAGCACCGCCACTGCCCGTGCTGCGGCCTCCTGGGGCACCGCAGTGTCGACCACCGGCGCCGGCACCGGCGCTGGCACCGCGGCGACCAGCACGTCGGGGCCGGGCCCGGCCGGGCCCACTGCATCGGCGATAGCCCCGTCGGCCCCGCCGGTCTCCGCGCCGTCGACCGCGGCACCCCTGCAGCCCGTGCCCGCCCGCAGCGGCGCCGCGATGGTTCGTGAAGCCGCGCAGGCAGCGCAGGCGTCCCGCCCGGCGGGGCAGCGCTTCCGGGGGGCTCGAGGGGCCCAGCCCGATGAGGCCATGGCGGATGTCGACCCCACTGGCGGCGCGACCCGTGAAGACGCAGACGCCACCGGCGCCAACCGCAACGGCCGCGAGGTCATCGAGAAGCTGCTCGGCGGCAAGGTCCTCGAGGTCATCGACGAGAACCGTCCCCGCTAGAGCCCGTCGACCCCACCAGCGGGAACAGCGGGGCGAGGCTCAGAGGTTGCGCGGCTCAGACGTCGCGCGGCTCGAGCAGGCTGAACAGGTCGGTGCGCAGGCGAGCCGGATTCATCCCCTGGGAGGGCGGCGTCACGTAGAACTCCCAGAAGGGGTAGATCATCTGCTCCTCGGACTCGCCGATGTGCTCCGTGAACTCTCCCCACTTCTCGGCCAGCCCGGCGTAACCGCCGAAATGGGAGACCCAGCCCACGCGGCCCGCCGGCAGCACCGAACCGGTCACCTCATAGCCGCTGGGCAGGGACAGCGCCTCGGTGAGGGGCGCGTCGATCGGGAAACCGACCTCGAGATCACTGGTCGCGACCGGGGCGCGATGGTGCAGGGCGAAGGCGGGGCCGATCGGGTGCAGCCCCGCGGCCTCCAGCACCTCGATCAGATGCGAGAAGGTGCCGTCCATCAGGGTGGGCATCTCGTACATCGGGAAGTCCCGCTTCGACACCACGGCGGTGGGGATCTCCGGGGCCTGCGCCACCTGGCATTCGGAGGCAGGCTCCGCGGAGTCGTAGGGGTACGGCATCGAGGACATCGATCCTGGTCCTGTTCAGAGTCGACAAAGGGCCGTGCAAGCACGCGACGACCCGGTGATGACCGTACCGCCCCAGCGTGGGTGTCGCCACTCCGGGTGATCGGCGGCCCATGACCGCCCTCCGGGCAGGTGCGACACCCGTGGTGGCAGGTGGGTCACCCTGTGGAGCCGCACGTCGGCCCCGGGAACTACAGTTGGGCACGTGTACGAAGGCATTGTTCAGGACCTCATCGACGAGCTCGGCAGGCTGCCGGGCATCGGCCCCAAGTCGGCACAGCGGATCGCATTCCATCTGCTGGACGCCGACGATGCTGCTGTGCGCCGACTCGCGGAGGTGCTGATCAAGGTCAAGGACACCGTGCGCTTCTGCGAGGTGTGCGGCAACGTCTCCGCCGAGGACGAGTGCCGCATCTGCTCGGACCCTCGCCGCAGCGAGGAGATCATCTGCGTGGTCGAGGAGTCCAAGGACATCATCGCGATCGAGAAGATCCGCGAGTTCAAGGGCCGCTACCACGTGCTCGGCGGCGCGATCGATCCGATCGGAGGCGTGGGTCCGAACGACCTGCGGATCACCCAGCTGATGAGCCGGCTCGGTTCGGGGGAGACCAAGGAGGTCATCCTCGCGCTGGACCCGAACATCGAGGGCGAGGCCACCTCCGCCTACCTCTCCCGCCTGCTGAGCCCCCTCGACCTCACGGTCACCCGCCTCGCCTCCGGACTGCCCGTGGGCGGCGACCTCGACTACGCCGACGAGATGACGCTGGGTCGCGCCTTCCTGGGCCGCCGCGCCGTCTGAGGCCTCCCAGGAGACCCCATGACCTCGCCCTACACCCGCTCGCTGCCGCCGCTGAAGGACCTGCCGGCGCCCCGACGGCTGCCGGACGAGGCCACCCACCTCACCCCGCCCGGCGAGATCATCGCCGAGTCGAAGGGCGCGATCCGGACGCGCCTGCTGCGGATCTTCTGGGCCCCCGCCCTGGTGATCCTGGGCCTGTGGTACCTGCTGCTGGTGCTGTACGTCCTCGGCGCCTCGCCGACGTTCTGGTTCCTCTCGCTGCTGTCCGCACTCGCGGAACCTGCCTTCCTCCGGGCGACACTGATCGATCTGGGGTTCACCAGCACCGGGCTGGGCTCCGCCTTCCTGCTGGTCCCCGCAGCGGCGACGCTGCTCAGCCTGGCCCTGGTGCCCCTGGCCCCCAGCGTGATCGCCGGCCTCCAGCCGCGCCGCTTCCTCAGCGAACGGCAGTTCCAGCGCGCCGTCGCCACGCGGGTCACGACGGTGCTGATGCTCCCGCCGCTGCTGGTGGTGATCGCCCTGCCGGTCGCCGTGCTGCTGGGCGTGCCGCAGCCGTGGACCGGCCTCGGCGCGGGCCCGCTGTCCTCCCTCTGCCTGGCGATCCTCACGCTGCAGCTCGCCTGGGTGCTGGTGCGCCGCACCGTCACCGCGCCGAAGCTGCTGGGCGTCACCGATGCTGAGGCGCTGCGGACCACGGCTCGTATCGGCCGGGATCCGCAGGAGCGGCGCGAGGCCGCCAAGCAGGTCCTGGTCCAGGATCGCCGGCACCTGCCGCCGAGCCCCGGGAGCGAAGCAGCCAGTGCCGCCTTCACCCCTCGTGGCGCAGTGATCACGCTGGCGCTGCTGTCCTGGGCCAGCCTGACCTGGGTGATCCCGGCCGCCGCCGGGCTCGGCTGGGTGATCTTCGGGATCACGGACATGGTCACCGTGATCGTCGGCTTCACCACGATGGATCTCGTCGACGCAGGCTCGTCGCTTCCCATCGTGCAGCTGCTGCTCGCCCTGCCGGTGGCGGCCGTGATGCTGCTCGGGCTCGCACTCGCCCCCGGGACCGCCATGATGCTGTCCACGGGACAGCGCGACCAGGTCACCGATCAGCGCACCTACGAGGACTGGAGCCACCGCGCCCGGGTGAACCCGTGGGAAGCGCGAGTGGTGGGCCTGACCGGCTGGATCAGTGCTGGCTGGGGCTTGCTGGGCGCGATCATGTTCGCCGTGCTCCTGCAGGTGATCCAGGTCGCGACCGCATTGAGCTGGGTGTGGATCGTGACGGGAGCGCTGGTGCTGGTGCCCCTGCTCGGGCTCGCCGCCGCCTCGGCGATGCGCCGCGGGCTGAGGGATCTGCTCTATGGGCCGGCCGGGGACTATGTGCGCCGGGAGAGCCCGTACGCCCTGGTCGCCCCGGACATCGGCACCCGCGCGGATCGTGCCAAGGATCCTGCGGTGCGGGCCGCGATGCGCAAGCGGCTCCAGGCCGCCGGTGGTGACCACACGCTGGAGATCTTCGATCTGGACGCCGCCGGGGAGCGGCTCTGGGTCGATGACTCCGTGCCCGGCGCGAAGGACACCGCAGTGCGTGCAGCGGACCTCTCCCGTGGGGCCCTGCCGGACTTCGGTGGCGAAGGCTCAGCCTTCACCGGCGGTGGCCAGGCCAGCGGCGGCCGGGCCAGCGGTGACTACACCCCGCCGGGTCACGGCATCCCCGACTCCGTCACGGGGCTGCGGGAGCTGTAGAGCGACAGGTCCGGAGCCAGGGCCGGGCTAGAGTTCCGCGCTGGAGTTCGGGGCGGGTCTTTGCCGGTGCTGCGGGCCGACGGAGAGCCGGCCTCAGGCGATCCGTGTCCCGCTGCCCAGATGCCGGATCGGCACCGCGAGCCTCCAGGTCGCTACTGCGAGTGAGACACCTCCCGCGAGCATCCACAGCGTCAGGCCCATCGGCCAGATCGGCCGGTTCGGCATGGCGGCGAGGTCCTCGGGATAGCCCTCTTCCCCTGGCTCGCAGTAGTTGTTGTGGGAAGGATGGGTGATCGTGGCGGCGACGCGCATCCCGCTCTTGATCAGCCGCAGAACATCCGTGTTCTCCTCCCCGTCCCTCCAGTAGTCCGTCGGCAGCGGGGGCGCCGCTTCGGCTAGCAGCACCACCGGGTTCCCCCACAGCATCGGCATCGTCAGATCCACGCGCGGGACATCGCTGGTGCCCTGCTCCGCCACGCAGCGCCCCATACGCGCGCCGTCGGCGTGATCGTAGGTGGAGTAGTACTCGGTGACCTCGCGCTCCTGCTGCAGGAAGATCGCCGAGGAACCCCAGGCGATCGGCAGCACCACGGACACACCGAACACGATCACGTAGGCCAGCACCACCGAGCCCAGCTGCCGGTTCGTCACCGCAGACAGTCCCAGCCCCACGGCGGTCACGCACAGCGTCAGCAGCGCGATGACCAGCACGATCCGCAGGAAGTAGAACACCCCGATCCCGCCCAGCACCGCGATCGGCACCAGCGAGGGCAGGGCGAGCACCAGGAACGCAAGGCCCGTGAGGAAGCCGGCCAGCAGCTTGCCCAGCACGATCTCCAAGGGACTGAGCAGGCTCGCCTGGAGCGTGGCGAGGGTCCCGGCGGTGCGGTCACCGTTGATCGATCCGGCGGAGAGCGCCGGCACCACCAGCAGCATCGCGAACAGCACCAGGATGACCTGCAGGCTGAAGATCACCGCAGCGACCGGCTCGAGGGAATCCCACTGCGCGGTGTACAGCGTGGGAGCGAGCCCCAGCCCGCCGATGCCCAGCAGCACCACGGTCCACACCGCGAGCGCGACATACCAGCGCCCCGAACGGATCCGTTGCCGCAGCTCGAGCGAGGTGACCAGCCACAGCCCTCGCGGGCGCAGCGAGAGGATGCCGTTGAGGGGACGGCGGGGACCAGTCGGTGCCGGACCGCCGGATGAAGCCCCGCCGGAGGGTGGACCTCCGGATGCCGGACTGCCGGAGCCTGGACCGCTGGAGCCCGGGCCGCCGGACGCTGCGGGCATGGGCGCTTCGGGCACAGAGGTGGACGCGCTCATCACAGGGCTCCTTCACGGTGGGCGGCATCGGAGGCGAGGTAGGCGGCCTCGAGTCGACCGGTCGCGGGACCGAATGCGATGACCTGGGCCTTCGCGGCGGTGAGGTCGGCGAGCAGGCGGGCGGCGGTGGCCTCGTCGGGCAGCTGCACGATCACCTCTGCATGACCGCTGGTGGTGCGATCGGGGCCGAGCACCCCGCGGTGGCGCACCCCGAGCCGTCCCAATGCCGAGGCCAGGGCCTGCAGATCCAACGAGCTGATCCTCCAGGGGCGCGGCCGAGCCGCCAGATCGCGCACGCTCGAGGCGTCCACCACCCGGCCGGAGTCCATGAACACCACATGATCAGCCATCTCCTCGAGCTCAGTGAGGATGTGGCTGGAGACCAGCACGGTGGTCCCCGCAGACGCCAGCGAGCGGACCACCCGCAGCAGGCGTCGGCGCGACGCCGGGTCGAGCCCGGAGGCGGGCTCGTCGAGGATCAGCACCGAGGGGCCATGGATGAGCGCACGGGCCAGACCCAGGCGCTGCTTCTGCCCACGGGAGAGCACGTGCGCGGGCTGTTGGGCGAGAGAGGCGAGATCCAGCAGCTGCAGCAGCTCATCGACCCGCTGCCGCAGCTCGGGCCCGGGCAGGAAGTAGGCACGGCCCATCACCTCGAGCACCTCCGCCACCCGCAGCGAGTCCCACGCCCCGAACTGGTCCGGCATCCATCCCACGCTCGCCCGCACCGCCGGGGAATCGGCCGACGGGTCGACGCCGTCGATCAGCACCCGGCCGGAGTGCGGGGCCAGCAGCGAGGCGAGCATCAGCATCAGCGTCGACTTGCCGCAGCCATTGGGGCCCACCAGCGCGGTCACCGCGCCGCGCGGCGCGGTGAAGCTCAGATCATGCACCGCCTGCACGCTGCCGAAAGCACGGCTCACATGTTCGGCGACGATCCCGGGGGTTGCGCCGGCGGCGAGGTCGGTGCGGTGCGCGGGCGCCGGGGCCAGCGCGCCGTAGCTCGTGGCGCGTCCGGGATACGACTGCAGGCCGGGCGCTGCCGCGCCGTTCTGCGTGGGACTCTCGTGCGTGGGACTCTCGTGCGTCGGACCGCTGCGCACCGGGGCGCTCTGCGCGGGCCCGCTGAGGGGCGGTTCGTTCTGCGCGGGACTGCTGTGGGCAGGGCCGTCGGACTGGATCGGCCAGTGGTCGTAGGCGCCGGACGTGTGCGGCGGCGCCTGTTCCCCCTGCGATCCCCGGCCCGTGCCCCCGGCCGCGGGTGTGCTGTGCGTCATGTGCACAGACTGGCATGCCGGAACCCGTCGCGGGCAGGACTTCGCGGGCACATTACGGGGACGAATCGTGGGGGAGTGGTGGAGGATGCCCAGGGACTGAGCAACGAGAACGGGCGCTGGAGAGCAGGCTGCGGAGATACTTCCGCAGGGTGCGCTCCAGCGCCCGTCGTCCTCCGATGCTCAGCAGGTCAGGTGATCCCGCTGAGCCAGCGGGCTCACTCCGCCATGGCGGCGTTGCCCTCCTCCTGTGCCTGCGGGATGCCCTCCTCGGCGGTGAGGCGGCCGATGAAGACCTCCTGGAAGACCGGGATCGCGGCGGTGAGGCCAGCATTCGCGCGGGCGCCGGTGTCGGCCTCAGCGGCGTTCTTCGCGGCGTCCACGAAGATGCTGACGTCCACGCCCTTCTCCTCCCAGAACGCGATGAAGGCGTCCTGCGCGTCGACATGGCCGGGGAAGGAGACGCCCTTCTCGGCGAGCGGCAGCTGGCCGTTCTTGCTGCCCAGCCAGGTCAGCAGCTCGGTGATGCCGGTCTGCTGCTCCTCGTCGGCCTTCGCGTTGCCCACCGCGACCACACCGTGCACCAGGGACTTCGCGCCCGCGGGGCCGGCCACCGGCGCGGCGAGCGCCCACTCGAAGGAGTCGGCCACGCCATCGGAGATCGCCAGCAGGTTGTAGGGGCCGGACTGGAACAGGCCGAGCTTGCCCTGGGTGAACAGGTCGCGGGTGAAGTCACCGTTCTCGTTGGTGTCTGCGGCGCTGGGGGCCACGTTCTCCACGTTGATGAGGTCGGCCATGTACTGGAACGCCTCGATGCCCTCGGGAGAGGCGAAGGTGTACTGGTCGTCCTTCTGCCACTCGGCGCCGTTCGAGGCGAGCATCGGGCCGATGATCGCCTGGCGGTCCGCCTGCGAGTTGAAGCCGAACTGCTCACGGGAATCGGCGTCGAAGCCGTCCTCGCCCGGGTGCTTGCCGGCACCGTCCAGGGTCAGCGCCTTTCCGGCATCGCGCAGCGAGTCGGTCTCCGCGGCGGGGTCGAAGGCGAGGGCCGACGGGTCCACGCCCGCCTCCTCGACCAGGGCCTTGTTGTAGAACAGGGCGATCGAGTCCCAGATCTGCGGCACGCCCCACAACCCGCCGTCGCGGGTGTAGAGGTCCACCACGGACTGCTCCCACTGGGCCGCGCCGTCGGGGATCACCTCGTTGATGTCCAGCAGTGCCTCGGAGTCCTTGAACTGGATGTAGTTCGCGGAGTTCATCCAGTACACATCCGCCGCGTCACCGCTGGCCACATCCAGCGGCAGGCGGGTCCAGTAGTCGGCCCACGGCACCACGTCGATCTTCACGTTCCAGCCGCTCTCGGCGGTGAACGCGGTGAAGGACTCCTCGTACGCGGCCACGGCATTCTCATCCCACAGCCGGAAGGTCAGCGTGCCCTTGTCCCCGCCGGTGCTGCCACCCGCGTCGCTGGCGCCGCTGCCCGGGGTGCCGCCCGAGCCGCCGTCATCGCTGGACGGGGAGCACGCCGCCGCGGTGGTGAGCAGGCCGGCGGCGGCGAAGGAGGAGAGGAGAGTACGACGGTTCAACATGTGATTCCTTCCGAGAACACTAGTGCTCCTATCATCAACCATTCGTGCTGGTGATGGGGTGATGTATGTCTTCGGGTGACGCCGATGCGTGTCCGCGTCAGCGCAGCGTCGCCTCGCCCACCGAGCGGGTGATCTGCTTCTGGAAGACCACCATCAGGATCACCAACGGCAGCATCGCCAGCGTCGTACCCGCCATGACCAGGGTCCAGTTGTTGTTGTACTGCGATTGCAGCGCGGAGGTCGCCACCGTGATCACCCGCCACTCGGGGCCAGAGGTGATCACCATCGGCCACATGAAGTTGTTCCAGTGGGTGACCACCGTGATCAGCACCAGGGTCACGATGATCGGCCGGTTCAGCGGCACCACCAGATGCCACAGCAGGCGCAGGGTGCCCGCGCCGTCGATCCGCATCGCATCCATCAGCTCGCTGGGCACACCGCGGAAGTTCTCCCGCAGCAGGAAGATCGCGTAGGGGGAGCCGAGCACGAAGGGGAGGATCAGGGCCCAGAAGGTGTTGCGCAGCCCCACCTCGCTCATCATCAGGTACAGCGGCACCACCACGACCACCTGCGGCACCATCAGCGTCGCGATGTACACCCAGAACAGCAGGTCACGGCCGGGGAAGCGGAGCTGAGCGAAGGCATAGGCGGCGAGCACCGAGAACACCATCTGGCCCACCAGGATCACGGCGACCATCTGCACCGTGACCACGACCGGGGTGACGAAGCCGTCTGGTGAGGTGAACAGGCCGATGAAGTTCTCCAGCACGGGGGGCACGGGGATCGACAGCGGTCCCTGCTGGGCGAACTGCCGGGTGGAGGTGAATGCGGTGAGCACGGAGAAAAGGAACGGTCCCAGGGTCAGCACGGCGGCGACGGCGAGCACCAGGTAGGTGATGCCGTGGCCGAACAGGCGCCGTGCGAGCAGCGTGCCGGTGAGGCGGCGTCGGCTCGTCGGGCGCGCGGGGGTGGCCTCGGGAGCATCGGTGTTGGCGTGCGGTGTGGCGGTGCGCGGTGTGGTCATCTCGTCGGTGTCCTCTCAGCTCATGTCGTAGGTGATGCGGCGGGAGAACCAGCGCTGCTGGGCCACCGTGATCACCACCAGGAGGAGGAACAGGATCACCGCGACCGCGCTCGCGCGGCCCAGGCGGCTGGAGACGAAGGCTTCCTGGTAGATCAGGGAGGCGATCACCTCGGTGCGGTGCTGGGGGCCGCCGCCGGTGAGGGCGAAGACCATGTCGAACACCTGGAAGCTCGCCACCACCTGGGTGACGGCGAGGAAGAACGTGGTGGGGCGCAGCAGCGGGACCGTCATGAACCACAGCTGCTGGGCCGGTCCGGCGCCGTCGATGCGGGCGGACTCGTAGATCGAGCCGGGGATGCGGGTGAGCCCGGCCTGGAAGAACAGCGAGATGTAGCCGACGTTCTGCCAGATCGCGACGAAGGCGACCGCGGGCAGGGCGAGCGACGGATCGGTCAGCCATTCGATACGCACGCCCAGGATCTGGTTCAGTGCACCGACCGACGGCTGGAAGATCCACTTCCAGACCACGCCGAGCGCGAGCGGCGCACACACCCAGGGGATCACCACGATCACCCGCACGATCGCCGAGCCCGGCAGGGCGCGCACCAGCTGCGTGGCGAGGATCAGACCCAGCGCGAGCGAGACCGGCACCGAGATCAGCGTGAAGATGCCGGTGACCAGCAGGGAGTTGGTCAAGGCGCCGTCCGAGAGCAGCGCCTGGTAGTTCTCTATCCCGATGAAGCGGCGAGTGCCCAGCAGGTCCCAGCGGAACAGGGAGACGACGAAGGCGATCAGCACCGGCAGGATCAGGAAGGCCGCCACCCCGATCAGGCTGGGGGCGATCAGCAGCCAGCCCAGCAAGGGCCTGCGCGAGTTCATGCGGCCCCTCTCGTGCGCGATGTCGTGCTCGGTCTCATCGGATCAACGTATAGCAGGTCAGCGTTGCACCCGTGCGTCGTGCCCAGCGATGGTCGGGGCCGGCCGACGGGGCCAGCCGACGGGGCGAGCCGAAGGGGCTGGCCGACGGGGCTGGCCGACGGGGCCACAGGGCCGCAGAGCGCAGCCGACCGAACGGACGCAGAGCGGCGCGGTGCCGCTGTGCTCCATTACGCTCGGCACCATGAGCTCAGCGTCGCAGCCAACAGCCCCGCAGCCCTCCGGTCAGCACCGGACGCAGCCGCCGGGCCAGAACGAACCGCCGAGCCCCGCACCGGCGCATCATCATGACGTCCCGGCCTCCGCCCCGGTGCCGGGCGGGCATGTGCCGGCCGCGCCCGACCGGGACCACCAGCTGGAGCGCGCGCTGCCCACCGTCACCCATGACGACCCGTCGGACCCTCACGCCTCGATCTACGACCACGGCTTCCTGCGCGCCGCCGCCGTCACCGTCCCGGTCGCGCTCGCCGACCCCGCCACCAACGCCGAGCGCCACCTCGAGGTGCTGCGCGACCTCGACCGGCAGCAGGTGGGGCTCGCGGTGTTCCCCGAGCTGTCCCTGACCGGGTACTCGCTGGACGACCTGGTGCTGCAGGAGCCGCTGCTGGACGCCGCCGAGCAGGCGATCCTCGCCGTGGTCGAGGCCAGCCGTGAGCTGATGCCGCTCATCGTGCTCGGCGCCCCGCTGCGGGTCCCCGCCCGCAACCGCGTGGTGAACGCCGCGATCACCATCCATCGCGGGGAGATCGTGGGCATCCACGCCAAGCAGCACCTGCCCACCTACCGCGAGTTCTACGAGCGGCGCTGGTACGCCTCGGGGGACGACGTCTGCTGGGAGAATGTGCGCATCGGCCGGACGGAGCATCAGCTCACCCCGCACCAGCTGATCGAGGTGCCCGACGTGCCGGGCCTGAGCCTGTTCGTGGAGATCTGCGAGGACATGTGGGTGCCGATCCCGCCGTCGGCCGAGGCCGCGCTCGCCGGCGCCACCGTGATCGCGAACCTGTCCGGCTCGCCGATCACCATCGGCCGGGCCGACGAGCGCAAGTTGATGGCCCGCTCCGCGTCCGCCCGCTCCCAGGCCGCGTACATCTACGCCGCTGCCGGGGAGGGGGAGTCCACCACCGACCTCGCCTGGGATGGACAGACCTTCATCTACGAATGCGGTGACCTGCTGGGCGAGACCGAGCGCTTCCCGCAGGGCCCCCGCGCCACCATCGCGGACATCGATCTCTCCCGGGTCGTGGCCGAGCGGCGCCGCATGAACACCTTCGACGACAATCGGCGCATCCACGCCGAACGCCTGAAGGAGTACGCCGGCAGCCGCGCACGGCTCCTGTTCGGAGTGGAAGCGGCCGACGAGATCTCCTTCGACGCCTGGGACCCTGACGGGGACTCCCAGCCCGTCGGCCGCCCCGCGACCGGGCCGCTGCGCCGCAAGCTGGACCGCTTCCCCTTCGTGCCCGACGACCCGGCCCGCCTGGCCCAGGACTGCTATGAGGCGTTCTCGATCCAGGTCGCGGGTCTGGTGCGTCGGCTGAGCGCGATCGGCGGGGACAAGCCCGGCGGCACGAAGCCGGTGCTCGGCGTCTCAGGCGGTCTGGACTCCACGCATGCGCTGCTGGTGTGCGCACGAGCCATGGACCTGCTGGGTCGCGACCGCTCCGAGATCCTCACCTACACGATGCCCGGATTCGCGACCACCGAGCACACCCGCTCCAACGCCGAGCTGCTCTCGCGCGCGGTCGGTGCGAGCTTCGAGACCATCGACATCCGTCCCTCCGCCACCCAGATGCTGAAGGACATGGGCCATCCCTACGGCAGCGGCGAGGAGGTCTACGACGTGACCTTCGAGAACGTCCAGGCCGGGATGCGCACCGACTACCTGTTCCGCCTGGCGAACCACCACGGCGGGATCGTGGTGGGCACCGGGGACCTCTCCGAGCTCGCGCTCGGCTGGTGCACGTACGGCGTGGGCGACCACATGTCCCACTACGGCGTGAACGCCGGCGTGCCCAAGACCCTGATCCAGCACCTGATCCGCTGGGTGGTCGCCGAGGAGATCTTCGGCGACGACGCCTCGGAGGTGCTGCAGGCGGTGCTGGACACCGAGATCAGTCCCGAGCTGATCCCGGCGCGTGAGGGCGAGAAGGCGCAGTCCACCGAGAGCTCGATCGGTCCCTACGCGCTGCACGACTTCTTCCTCTATCACCTGCTGCGTCGCGGCTACGGTCCGGCGAAGACCGCCTACCTCGCCCATCAGGCCTGGGGTGACGTCGACGCCGGAGAGTGGCCCGCCGGCTACTCCGACGCCGACAAGCGCCCCTATTCCCGCGAGGAGATCAAGCACTGGCTGACGGTGTTCGTCCGCCGCTTCTTCGCCAATCAGTTCAAGCGCTCCGCCCTGCCCAACGCCCCGAAGGTGCTGGCCGGCGGCTCGCTCTCCCCGCGCGGTGACTGGCGGATGCCGGCCGACGCGACGGCGAAGGCCTGGATGGCCGAGATCGAGCGCGACGTGCCGGGGGAGTAGACCTCGGCGGCGCCCAGCTCAGCGAGCGGGATCGCCTCCCGCGCCCTTCCGCCGCCCCGCGCCTCGCCCCGCGGCTCCGCGGTTCCTTCGCCCAGCCGCCCCGCGCCCCGCCCCGCCGCCGCGCGGTTCCTTCGCCCAGCCAGCGGGGCAAAGTGGGCGAATAGATGCGGCCATTCCCCCTACTTTGCCCCGCTGGCGCCTACTTTGCCCCTCTGGCGCGTGGCGGGTGCCTGACACAGGACCGATGCCCCCTGATGTGGCCCGCCCCGCCGAGCGCGCCCCGGCCTACTTCACCGCACCCATCGACAGGCCGCGCACCAGCTGCTTCTGCGCGATCCAGCCGGCGAGGACCACCGGCAGGGACGCCAGCACCGAGGCGGCGGAGAGCCGGGCCAGGAACTGTCCCTCCGAGGTCATGGTCGACATCAGGAAGATCGGCACCGTCGCGGCATTCGCAGCGGTGAGGTTCAGGGCGAAGAAGAACTCGTTCCACGCGAAGATCACGCAGATCAGCGCGGTGGCAGCCACGCCCGGCGCGACCATCGGCAGCAGCACAGTGCGCATGGTGCGCATCAGCGAGGCCCCATCGATCGATGCCGCCTCGAGCACCTCGCCGGGCACTTCGAGGAAGAACGAGCGCATCATCCACACCGCGATCGGCAGGTTCATCGCCGTGTACAGCACGATCAGCGTGAGGATGTTGTCGAGCATCCGCAGCTGCCCGGCGATCACATAGATCGGCATGATCACGGCGACCACCGGCAGCATCTTCGTGGAGATGAAGAAGAACAGGAAGTCCTGGGTGCGCTTCACGGGGCGGATGCTCACCGCATAGGCGGCCGGCACGGCGAGCACCAGCACCAGCAGCGTCGAGCAGACGGTCGCGATCGCCGAGTTCAGCAGGTACGAGCCGGCGCCGGAGGTGCCGATGATCGAGGCGTACTGATCCAGCGTCGGGGTGAAGAAGAAGGTGGGCGGGCTCGAGGCCGCCTGGCTCTCCTGCTTGAAGCTGGTCAGCACCATCCACGCCACGGGGGCGAAGAAGATCAGACCGGCGGCCCAGGCCAGCACGGACAGCAGATGCCTGCTGACCTGGCCCTTCGGCCGCCGAGGACGGATCGGTGCAGCCGACCGGGTAGGACGGGCAGCGGGGTGCCGAGGGGCGTCGGCGGTGGCGGTCGCGGTGCTCATGACTGCTCCTTGGAGTTGATGCTCGTGAAGATCAGGCGCAGCGCGAAGGTGGCGATCACGATCGTGGCGATCACGGTGACCACGCCCATCGCAGCGGACTGCCCGATGTCGAAGCCGAGGAACGCGCGCTGGTAGATGTAGAACGGCAGGTTGGCACTGGCGGTGCCGGGCCCGCCCGCCGTCATCAGATAGATCTGGTCGAAGGTGTTGACGACATAGATCGCGCCCAGCAGCACCGACAGTTCGAGGTAGAACCGCAGGTGGGGAAGGGTGATGTGTATGAAGGTCTGCCAGGCGCTGGCGCCATCCATCGAGGCGGCCTCGAGGACGTCACCGGTCTGAGACTGCAGGCCCGCCAGGAGCAGCAGCATCATGAACGGTGTCCACTGCCACACCAGCGCGATGATGATCGAGACCATCGGGAACTGGCTGGTCCAGTCCACCGGGGAGATCCCTACGGTCCCGATCAGCCAGTTGACCAGGCCGTACGTCGGATCGAACATCGAGATCGACCAGAGCATCGCGCCGGCCACCGGCATGATGAGGAAGGGCGTGATCAGCAGGGTGCGGATGAAGCCGCGGCCGAAGAACTTCCGGTCCAGCAGCAGCGCGAGCCCCAGCCCCAGCAGCAGCGAGACGACCACGCAGCCCAGCGTGAACAGGATGGAGTTCAGCGCCGCGGTGCGGAAGGTGGAGTCGACGAAGATGTCGAGGTAGTTGCGCAGCCCCACGAACTTCTCGCCCTCGGGGCGCAGCAGGTTGCGGGAGCGCAGGGAGTACCAGATCGTCAGCAGGAACGGGATCTGGGTGCAGACGACCACGAACAGGAACGCGGGCATCAGCGGCAGTCGGCGCCGCCAGGCCTCGGCTTTGGAGTAGTCGCCGCCCTGGGCGGGGCGGGCGCGGGGTCCGTCGGTCGACGGGGTGCGCGGCGCGTCGGGCCCGCGGCCGACGGGAGCATCGGTGGTGGTCGACATGGCTCAGCCTTCCCATCCGTAGGTGCGGGCGACCGATTCGGCGAAGCCCTGGGACTGCTTCAGCGCCTCGTCGACGCTCTTCTGGCCCGCGATCGCGGCGGAGAACTGCTGGCCGACGCGGGTGCCGAGGTCCTGGAACTCGGGGATGCCCACGAACTGCAGGCCCGGGTAGGGGACCTCCTCGGTCATGGACTGCTCCTGGGTGGCGGCCGCCATCGAGTTCAGGGTGGGCTCGGCGTAGGTCTTCGAGAGCTCCGCGTACTCGGGGATCTCATAGGTGGACAGCCGGGAGCCGGGCGGCAGCGCCTCCCAGCCGATCTCCTCGCCCACCAGCTGGAAGTAGTCGGGATGGGTCATCCAGGCGATGAACTCCCAGGCCGCATCCTTCTTCTCGCTGGTCTCCGGGATGGCCAGCGCCCAGGAGTACAGCCAGCTGGTGGAGTCGGTGAGCTCGGTGGGTCCCAGGGCGTAGCCGGTCTTGCCGACGACGGTCGAGGACCGAGGGTCCTCGATGCCGGAGACCATCGAGGTGGCGTCGAACCACATGGCGGCGTTGCCCTGGCTGACCAGGTTCAGGCAGTCGCCGAACCCGGAGGTCGCGGCACCGGGCTGGCCGAAGGTGCGCACCGTGTCGACGTAGGTGCTCACCGCCTCGCGCACTTCGGCGGACTCGAGGGCGGGGGCCCAGTCCATGTCGAACCAGCGGCCGCCGAAGGTGTTGATGACGGTGTTCATCGGGGCGAGGTTCTCGCCCCAGCCGGCCAACCCGCGCAGCGCGAGGCCCGTCATGCCGGCGTCGGGGTCGTGGAGGACCTCGGCGAACTCCTGCAGCTCGTCCCAGCTGGGACGCTCGGGCATCTCGAGCCCTGCCGCGTCGAAGAGGTCCTGGCGGTACACGAGGAACGCGCTCTCGCCATAGAAGGGCACCGAGTGCATGGCGCCGTCCACGGTCAGGGCGTCCTTGATCGTGGGGATGAAGTCCTCGGGCTGGTAGCCGTCGGTCTTCGCGATATAGGGCTCGAGGTCGGTGAGCCAGCCGTTGGCGGCCCACAGCGGAGTCTCATAGTTGGAGATCATCACGACGTCGAACTCGCCGCCGCCGGAGGCGACCGACGCGGTGATCTTCGCGCGCGCCTCGTTCTCCGGCAGGGACACGAAGCGCACGTCGATGTCGGGGTGCTGCTCGGTGAAGCGGTCGATGAGGCTGATCGCGTCCTGCATCTGCGGATTCGAGACGATCGCGACGACGAGCGATTCCTTGCCGCCGGAGCCTGCGCCGCAGGCGGCGAGGCCTGCCGCACCGAGCCCGGCGAGGCCTGCTCCGAGCACGCTGCGACGGTTGGGCTGGAGCGTGCGGAAGGGCTGCGGTGCGCTGGAAGTCTGCGGCGAGCGGGGACGCTGGCGGGTGCGGGGATCCCGCGGAGGTGGCGGCGATCCTGGAGGAAGGCTCAGCCCCGAGCGGGGGTGAGGGGAGGGGGAGAGGGGTCCCATGACTGGTCTCCTGTGAGCGGTTCGGGCCGGGGGTCGGCGGTGTCCGACATGGTCGACCGACAGCGATGTCGGTCTCGCGCTGGGTGACGCGCTGAGAGCGTCGCGCAGAGAGCACACGACAGCTCTGCCGCGACCCTCACTTGATAGTTGTAGACGCTCAACTGAGAGTGAGCGTAGTCATATACTCTCAACTGAGCAAGGGGCGGGCACAGATGTTCGTCGCGCGATGAGTGCGGAAGGAGTCGCCATGGGGTCCAGGGAGCCCTCCGGAACGGATGCTGGAGCGGGGGTTGCGGGTGGTGACGCTGCGGGCAGACGCCATCCATCCGACGGCGGCGCAGCCCGCGGTCGTGCGGCCGACGGCAGTGCGGTCGACGACCGCTCCCTCAAGGTCGCGCTGGCGACCGAGCACTATCTTGACGGCGTCTCCAAGGTGGAGCTCGCCCGCCGCCACGACCTCTCCCGATTCCAGGTCGCGCGCCTGCTCGACGAGGCCCGCGCGGAGGGCATCGTGCGCATTGAGGTCGTCGATCCGGTGGCCGCCGGGCGCGATCACGCCCCGCTCGCCGCGCAGCTCGGCATCTCCTCGGTCACCGTCGCCTCCGCTCGCCCGGGGGAGTCGATGCGCGCCGCGATCGCACGACAGGTCGCCGGCCTGCTGCCGCTGCACCTGCAGGAGGGCGGTCGCCTCGGCGTCGCCTGGTCCCGCACCCTGCTCCACCTCCCCGATTCCCTCGGGGTGCTGCCCCTGGCGGACATCGTCCAGCTGGTCGGGCCGCTCAGCGCCCCCGGCTACTCCACCGCACAGTCCTCCGCGCTGGTCCACTCCCTCGGCCGGCACACCGGCGGGCAGGTCTGGGCGCTGCCCACCCCGTTGATCGTCGACTCCCCGCAGGTCGCAGCCTCGCTGCGGTCGATGGAGGAGGTCCGTTCGGCCCTCGATGCGGCCGACGCGCTCGACGTCGCGATGGTGTCGATCGGGGCCTGGTCCGCCGGAGCCTCGACCCTGTGGGCACGGCTGCGGCCCGACGAGCAGCAGCGCGCACAGGACGCCGGGGTGGTCGCCGAGATCTGCGGAATCCTGCTGAACGGCAGCGGCGCGGTCTGGCACTCCACCATGGAGGATCGGGTGATCGGGGTCCGCGCCGACCAGCTGCGCCGGGCTCGCGTGATCGCGGCCGCACCGGCGGTCGGGCGACCCGAAGCCGTGATCGCCGCCGCACGCTCCGGGTTGGTCGACGACATCGTGCTCGCCCCGGAGCTCGCCGACCAGGTCGCCGCACTGCTCGACTGAGGGTGCGGGGTCGGGCATGGGTGTGGCTGCGGCTGCGGCCGCGACTGTGACGGCGGGTGCGGGTGCGGGTGCGGGTGCGGGCGCGGGTGCGGGTATGGACGCGGGTGGCGAGCGCGGGACCGGGGTCGCGACTGTGTGGCGAGAACCTGCCCCGGGACGGCGCACTCCCGGATCAGGTGAGCGATAGGTCTGCTCATTTGACGCCGGGGTGTGTATCGTCGGACTCCCACCGCACTCGCCGACGAAGGATGAGCCATGACCGCGCTGAACGCCTCCACCCTGTCCGAGATCGGCACTCGCGGCGAGGTCGCGGTGCCGAGCTATGCCCCTGACGAGCGACGCATCGGCATCGTCCACTTCGGCGTCGGCGGCTTCCATCGCGCGCACCAGGCCATGTACCTGGACCGGCTGATGAACGCCGGCCGGGACCGCGACTGGGCGCTCTGCGGCGTGGGCCTGCTGCCGGGCGACGCCCGGATGCGCGATGCGCTCACCGCCCAGGACGGGCTGTACACGCTGGTCACCAAGGCGCCCGACGGAGCCCGCGACCCTCGCATCGTCGGCTCCATCGCGAAGTACCTCTTCGCGCCCGACGATCCCGAGGCCGTGCTCGCCCAGATGACCGACCCGGCGGTGCGGATCGTCTCGCTGACCGTCACCGAGGGCGGCTACAACTACAACCCCTCCACCGGTCAGTTCCAGTACGAGACCGAGGCCGTCGCCGCGGACCTCTCCACCGGTTTCGCCGCCGTGGGCGCCGCCGCGGCGGGCCCGGACGGTGCGAACGGTCCGGACGGTGCGGACGTTGTGAACGGTCCGGACGGTGCGGACGTTGTGAACGGTGCGGACGGTGCGGATGGTGCCGGGGCGGATCCCGCGCACCCCGCCGGGCACCCTCGCACCATGTTCGGCTTCGTCGTCGAAGCGCTGCGCCGCCGCCGCGAGGCCGGCACCGCACCGTTCACCGTCATGTCCTGCGACAACGTGCGCGGCAACGGTGACCTCGCCAAGCGCATGATCCTCGCCTACGCACGCAGGCGCGACGAGAACGGCCTGCACGGCGACGCCCCGATCGCCGACTGGCTCGAGTCCGAGGTCGCCTTCCCCAACTGCATGGTCGACCGCATCACCCCGGTCACCGCGCCCGAGGACATCGAGATGATCGCCAGCGACTACGGCATCGAGGACGCCTGGCCCGTGGTCAGCGAGGACTTCGTGCAGTGGGTGCTCGAGGATCACTTCCCCGCCGGCCGCCCCGCCTACGAGGAGGTCGGCGTGCAGATGGTCGAGGACGTCGAACCGTACGAGCTGATGAAGCTGCGCCTGCTGAACTGCTCCCACCAGGCCATCGCCTACTTCGGCCTGCTGCTCGGGCAGACCTACGCCGACGAAGCCGCCGTCGACGAACACCTCGCGCCCTTCACCCGCACTCTCTACATGGATCACGAGGGCACGCCCGCCGTTCCCGAGGTGCCCGGCATCGACCTGGACGCCTACAAGGACGAGCTGATGGCCCGCTTCGCGAACCGCGAGGTCAAGGACACCCTGGCCCGCCTGGCCGCCGAGTCCTCCGACCGCATCCCCACCTGGCTGGTCCCCGTGATCCGGGAGAACCTCGAGGCTGGCCGGGACGTCACCGCCTCCGCCGCGATCGTCGCCTCCTGGGCGCGTTACGCCGAGGGCATGGGGGAGAACGGTGAGGAGTGGCCGGTGGTGGACCGCCTCCACGACCGCCTGATGGCTGCCGCAGCCCGGCACGATGAGGACCCGCTCGCCTTCCTCCGCGACGAGGAGCTGTTCGGCGACCTCGTCCAGCAGCAGGCATTCACGACGCCCTACCTCCACGCCCTCGAGACCCTCCACACCACCGGCGCCCGCGCCCTCCTTGCGGAGCTCGTCACCAGGACCTGAGGCACCCCCTCCCGTGCACCTTTCCCGCCGCGTGAGCGGGGCAAAGTGGGGCGATAGCTACCCTTATTCACCCCACTTTGCCCCGCTCACGTGGCAGTTCCCTCCGGGGAGGGCGATCCGCGCCACCGTCCTGATCACGTCGCTGGGCGACTCATCTGGCTGGGCGACTCATCTGGCCGGACGGCTCGCGCGATCCGGTGATGGCGAGATGATCGGGGCCGAGCGCGAGGCGGGTCGTCGCTGGCGTGGGGCGCGTGGTGCGCTGGAGTCGGCGGTGGGGCGCCAGCCATGCTTCAGGAGCGCTTCCCGCATCCGCTGCAGCCCACGGCGGCACCCGTTGTGGAGGTCGACAGCGACCGACTGCACCTCGATCCAGCCATGCGCTTCCCGGAGCTCCCGACGCCTGATGTCTTTCTCCTGCTGCTCCTTCGTGCGGTGGGACGGCCCGTCATGCTCGACGCACACCTTCCACTCGGGCCAGGCCAGGTCCGGTTCGCCGAGGTCAACCCCATCGGTGAACTGGCGAACGTTCAGCTCGGGGGTGGGGAGCTGTGCTCGGCCCGCGGCGAGGCGAAGAGTCGTCTCGGCGGCGGAATCGCTGCCGATTCGAATCAGCGTGAGCGCCTCTCTCAGACGTGGCCTGCCGGTGCCGGGGTAGGCGAGTGTGGCATCGATGAGCTGGGCGGGCGTGGCGTAGGGCTCAAGACGGTTCTCCGCCCAGGCGCGCGGGATCCGCACCAGGTGGTCGCCGATCTTCACGAGCTGGTCGAGGGAGACCTCCTGAGCGAGATCGAGCCAGGTGCGAATCCGACTGGTGACTCTCAGGTCCGAGATCGTGACGATCTCCTCAGCGCGCAAGCGTTGCCGATTCCAACGCAGGAGCTTCGTGTCGCGATGGACGAGATCGCCGGCAGTCAGATGGACGGGGGTGATCTGCGGAGCCGCGTCCCATCTCTGCAGTGCCTGCGTCAACGGGAAGCCCCAGTGCCGTGCTGCGCTCTGACCTCTCGCCACGACCAGGGGGTCGCTGCGGGTCATCGCGGTCAGGAGCGCGAGCTCCGTGAGGTCGACGTCCGTGCGGGCGTAGATCCCGTAGCCCAGCCGGCGGAGATCATTCGCCCTCAGCCGATCCACGCTCACCCCAGCCTGCTTCGCCTCCGCCGCCGTGAACACGGCATACGGCAGCGATGGTGGCAGCGGGTAGGGGAGTCGGGGCATGGGCACATGCTCCGCCGCGCGGAGGCTCCTCCACCCCGTCATCCACAACCCCGAGGTCACTGCTCTGCCCACCGATCCTCCCCATGGAGGAGTTCTCTTTTCGGTGATCCTGGCGTCGAGGGAGGGTCGGGCGTTGCCCGAGAGCAGCCCTCGCGCCAGTGGGGCCCGTCCCGTCGCGCCAGTGGGGCCCGTCCCGTCGCGCCAGTGGGGCCCGTCCCGTCGCACCAGCGGGGCCCGTCCCGTCGCACCAGCGGGGCAAAGTAGGGGGATAGCGGAATCTATCGCCCAACTTTGCCCCGCTGGCGAGGTGGAGGTGCCCGGCGATGAGGTGGAGGGCCCGCTGGCGGGGTGGGGGGGCCCCGAGGACAGCACTCGTGAGCAGTACCCGTGAGCGGCGGAGAGTACGCCTCTGCCTGGCCTGGCCTGATCACGCCACGCCCGGGGGGATGTTGTGCTGGTCACGGGGCTGAATCGCGCTGACCAGGGGGCCTGTCTCGCATGCCGAGGTCACTGTGGCCAGGACCAGGCATTTTCGTAGACTGGGCGGCGGCTGGTGCCCGCTCGCAGGGTGCCCGGAGCCGCGTCGGGCGAGTGAAAGCACTGCCCATCGGCGCGGCGGAACGGGAACATTTCTGCGGTACCGATCCAGCCCAGGGCCCGCCCACCAGCGGTCCCACTCAGGGCCCGCCCACCTAGGGCAGGCCCGTCCAAGGCCCGCCCCACGGCAGGCCCGTCCAGGGCCCGCCCACGGCTGGCCCACCGCACCACCCGCATCACCCCGCCTGTCCTCCACCGCGTAAGGAACCTGCCTCATGAGCCTGGTCGTCCAGAAATTCGGAGGATCCTCCGTCGCTGACGCCGACTCGATCAAGCGTGTCGCGAAGCGCATCTCCCTCTACGCGAAGGCCGGCCACAAGGTGGTCGTCGTGGTCTCCGCGATGGGGGACACCACCGATGAGCTGATCGACCTCGCCGAGCAGGTGGCCCCGAATCCGCCGCCGCGCGAGATGGACATGCTGATCACGGCGGGGGAGCGGATCTCGATGGCGGTGCTGTCGATGGCGCTGAACAACGTCGACGTCACCGCCCGCGCCTACACCGGCTCGCAGGCCGGGCTGATCACCGATGGTGATCACGGCAGGGCGCAGATCCGCGACGTCACTCCGGGCCGGATACAGGAGGCCGTGGATGAGGGTGCGGTCGCGATCGTCGCCGGCTTCCAGGGCGTCTCGCACGATTCCAAGGAGATCACCACGCTGGGTCGTGGTGGCTCTGACGTGACCGCGGTGGCGCTCGCCGCAGCGCTGAACGCCGACGTCTGCGAGATCTACTCGGACGTGGACGGCGTGTTCTCGGCCGATCCGCGGATCGCCCCGTCGGCACGCCGGGTGCCGCTGATCTCCAGCGAGGAGATGCTGGAGATGGCGGCCAACGGCTCGAAGATCCTGATGGCTCGCAGCGTCGAGTACGCGCGCCGCTACGGGGTGCCGCTGCATGTGCGCTCCTCGTACTCGGGCCGCGTGGGGACGATCGTCGCCGACGATCCCGAGCGCGAGATCCCCCTCGACCCCGACGTCACCCTCCGTACCGCGGATGTCGTTCGACGCGACGCCGCCGACCCGACCAAGGAGCTCCCGATGGACGATTTCGCAGCAACGGGCCTCGAGGCGCCGATCATCTCGGGCGTCGCCCACGACAGCAGCGAAGGCAAGATCACCGTGGTCGAGGTGCCGGACCTCCCGGGCCGCGCCGCGATGCTGTTCGACGTGGTCGCCAGCTCCGGCGCGAACATCGACATGATCGTGCAGAACTCCTCGACCGTGGATGACACGGTCGCGATCTCCCTGACGCTCCCGGAGGCGGATGCGCCTGCCGCGTTGAAGGCCATCGAAGATGCGCATGAGGCGATCGGCTACACCGAGGTCCGCTACAACGACCAGATCGGCAAGGTCAGCATCGTCGGCGCGGGGATGCGATCGCACCCGGGCGTCTCGGCGCGACTGTTCCGCTCGCTCGGCGAGGCCGGCATCAACATCGACATGATCTCCACCTCGGAGATCCGCATCTCCGTCGTCACCGAGCAGGCTCGGCTCGACGACGCGGTGCGCGTGATCCACACGGCGTTCGGCCTCGACGCCGAGCAGACCGAGGCCGTGGTCTACGGAGGGACCGGACGATGAACACCAGCACCAGCACGCTCGACTTCTCTCTCACCCCGGGCTATGCGGCCGACGGGCCCGTCATCGGCGTCGTCGGCGCCACGGGTCAGGTGGGCCGTGTGATGCTCACCCTGCTCGCCGACCGGGCGGTCAAGCACTCCGCGATCCGCGTGTTCGCGTCAGCCCGCAGCGCCGGCAAGACCGTCCAGTACGCCGGCCATGAGCTGACCGTCGAGAACGCCGAGACCGCGGACATCACCTCCGACGGCAACCGGCTCGACATCGCGATCTTCTCCGCCGGCGGCTCGACCTCCAAGGCCCTGGCCCCGCGTTACGCGGCGGCGGGCGCCACCGTGGTCGACAACTCCTCGGCCTACCGCCGTGATGACGAGGTGCCGCTGGTGGTCTCCGAGGTGAACCCGGAGGCGCTGGTGAACCCGCCGCGCGGGATCATCGCGAACCCGAACTGCACCACGATGGCCGCGATGCCCAGCCTGAAGGTTCTCCACGACGAGGCGGGCTTGGCCCGGCTGAAGGTCGCGACCTATCAAGCCGTCTCCGGCTCCGGGGTCGACGGTGTCGCGGAACTTGCTGGTCAGGTGCGCAAGGGCGTCGGCGACGTCGAGAAGCTCGCGATCGACGGCTCGGCCGTGGACCTCGGCCAGCCGAGCATCTACGCCAAGCCCATCGCCTTCAACGTGGTCGCGCTCGCCGGGAACCTGGTGGACGACGGCTCCGGGGAGACCGACGAGGAGCAGAAGCTGCGCCATGAGTCCCGGAAGATCCTGGGACTGCCGGATCTCCCGGTCGCGGGCACCTGCGTGCGAGTGCCGGTGATGAGCGGTCACGCGCTCGCGATCCACGTCGAGTTCGATCGGCCGCTGTCGGCGGAGCGCGCGCGTGAGCTGCTCGCCGCAGCACCCGGCGTCAATGTGGTCGAACTCCCGAATCCGCTCGAGGCAGCCGGTCAGGATGGCACGTTCGTGGGCCGTATCCGCCAGGATCAGTCGGTGCCCGAGGACAAGGGCCTCGTGCTGTTCGCGGTGGCGGATAATCTCCGTAAGGGCGCTGCCCTGAACGCCATCCAGATCGCGGAGCTGATCGCTGCGCGCTGACATGACCAAGGAGAGACGTCGATGACCCTCGCTGCCACCAATGGCCCTCCCGGAGTGGGTGCCGGACCGGCGCCTCTTTCCGCCATGTTCTCCGACCGTGCAGGTGAGGAAGCTGCGGGCGGCGGATCCCTGTACCTCAGTGTGGATCCGCTGGCCCGCGCCCTGCGCACCCTCGATTCGATCGCCGCCTCCGAGCTGGGCATCGGCGAGGATCTGCGCGCCGTGATCGGTGCTCCCGCGCGCACTCTCTCCCCACCGCCAGCTCCGAGCGGGAAGGGGACCGATTCTCTGGCCAAGTCTCCGAGCGAGGCGCCGGCAGCGGGCTCATCCCGCCGCGAGGCGATCCTCGACAGCGCGTCGGCCCTGTTCGCCGAGCGGGGCTATCACGGGGCGAGCCTGCGGGACATCTCGCGACGGGTGGGCATCTCGCATCCGGGGATGCTGCACCACTTCGCCTCGAAGGAGGTGCTGCTCGGGGCCGTGGTCGATCGCCTCGAAGCCAGTGCGCAGGGTCTGCTGGACTCGGTCGACGCGCTGCAGACCACTCCGCAGTCGCTGCTCGCGGCGCTGGCCGGCCCATGGGACCCGCGACAGCACTCGATGGCGCTGCTGGCCACGCTGTCGGCGGAGATCGTGAACCCGGATCATCCGGGCCGCTTCCGGATCGCCCGGCTGCGCCTGGTGCACGAGCAGGTGCTGGCGGGTCTGGCGGAGAACGGTCATCTGTTCGAGGGCGCGGATCCGAAGATGCTGGCGCGCACGATCGTCTCGCTGCTGCTGAGCCTCGCGGTGCGGGAGCATACGGTGCGGGAGCTGCAGAACCGGACCGCCGCGGACCCGATCCAGGACGTGCAGGCGTTCGTGCGCCGTTGCGTGGTCGACTGACCCGCCGCGGCTCCCACAGTGCCCGCGGTGCCTGCGGTGCCCGCAGCACCCGCAGCGCCTACAGCACCCACAGCGCTCGTAACTCCCGCCGCGCTCACGGCGCCGCATCAGGATGCTGAGCGGTAACGATCTTGGCGAGGCGTCGCCGCGGCGGGCGGCGGTCGGTAGACTCACAGGTTGTGATCGCCTTCGGAAGAAATCGATGAGACCTGGTGCGACGTCGGAGGACTCTGCCTCTGCCCAGGCAGCCCGCCGGGAACCCGCACCGGGAGACGATTCTGCCGTGCGTGAGGGCTTCGCCCAGACGAACGCCGGGGCTGCGGCGCTGGTGCCAGGAGGCCGCCCGGAGGAGCAGTCCGCAGCCGACGGAGCAGAGCCGTCCGCCCGGGCCGAACGACGCCGCCTGCAGCACTTGGCCGGTGTGACCGTGCTCGGCAGCGACGAGAAGACAGTGGGTCGCGTGCGCGACATCTACCAGCAGGACGCCAGCGGGGAGCTCGCCGCGATCACCGTGATGCCGCGTCAGCTGAGCTCTCGCAGTGTGCTGATCCCGTCGGCCGCGATCGCCGCCCTGCCCGCCGCACATCCCACTGCCGACGCCGCATCTGTTGACGCTGCCGAGCCCGCCGAGCCCGCCGAGCCCGCCGGCGCTGCCGAGCCCGCCCAGCCCGCCGGTGCTGCCAATCCTGCCGGTGATGCCGAGTCCGCAGATCCGCCTTCCGCGGAGGTGGTCCGACTGCGGATCGACGCGGCCACCGCCAAGGCGGGGCTGCGCCCACCCGACACCGGCCACGCCTCACCGACGACGCTGCGCGAGGCCGAGGTGGCAGTCGGTCTCGACACCGACGCCGCCGATGCCGACGAGGCGAGGGGCACCGACTCCGACTCAGCCGTCGCCTCCGACGCTGATCCCCGCCGCTCTGACTCCGCCACCCCCGATGCCGCCGACGCCCCCGGCACCCGCAAGGCGGCCGAGGACGCATGAGACTGCTGCTGCTCACCCACTACTACGCCCCGGAGTTCGGGGCGCCGCAGCGACGCTGGTCGGCGCTCGTGCAGCGATTCATCGCTGCTGGTCACCGCGTCACGGTCGCCGCTCCGGTGCCTCACTATCCGAGCGGACGCCCGACGCCCACGCAGCGCAGGATGCACCGGGTCGGTGCCATCGAGACCGGGCGGCACGGCGAGACGATCCTGCGCACCGCCTTCCTCCCGCATCGCGCGGACATCGCCTCCCGCACCGCTGATCACCTGATCGCGGCAGCGGATGCGCTGCGCCGGCTCCGGCACCGCTATTCCCGCCCCGGCACCCGACCCGACGTCATCATCGCCACCGCCCCGGCGATCCCCACCCTGATGGTGGGGCGCACGCTCGCGTCGCTGTGGGGTGTGCCCCTGGTGGTCGAGATGCGGGATGCGTGGCCGGATCTGGTCACCCACGTCGGCCCCGTCGGCGCGCTCAGTCCGGAGGCCGCGCACACCGTGCACACCAGCGCGCTGCGCCGCGCCCTGTCCTGGGCGGTGGCGCTGGCGAAGGGGGAGGTGCATGAGAAGGTGACCGGCTGGCAGAGCGGGGCCCGCGCCGTCGTCACCACCACCGGACGCTTCGCGGACGTCCTGCGGGAGCGCGGGGTGGGGGTGGTGCGCGTGGTGCGCAACGGCACCGACCTCTCCCTGGTCCGGCCGCAGCGCGACCATCTTCCCGGCGATCACCCGGAACTGCGGTGCCTGTACCTGGGGAACATGGGACGCTCCCAGGGCCTGGACACGGTGGTCCGCGCGGCTGCGGCGCTGCACGAGCAGGGCGTGGAGGTGCAGGTGCGGATGGTGGGGCACGGGGTCGAGGCGGCCGCCTTGGCGGCGCTGGCCTACGAGCTCGGCGCCCCGGTGGAGGTGATCCCCCGCATCCCGCACCGCGAGGTCGGAAACCAGTACGCCTGGGCGGACACCGTCATCGTGTCCCTGCGGGACTGGGCGCCGTTCGCCTGGACCGTCCCCTCCAAGCTCTACGAGATGCTCGCCACCGGCCGGCATATCACCGCGCTGCTGGATGGCGAGGCGGCCGACGTGGTCCGCGAGGCCGGCGCGGGGGATGTGCTCCCGCCGGAGGACGTCGAAGCGCTCACCGCGCTGTGGCGGGACCTCGCCGCGGATCGCTCCCGCGCCGGAGTGCGGGCCAGCGGCCGGGACTGGGTCGCTGAGCATGCGGACGATGACGTGCTCGCCCGCCGCTACCTCGAGATCCTGCACGGCGTCATCGCGGACTGATCCCGCCCCTCACCAGTTCCTGCGGTGCGGTCGGTCGGCAGGTGCAGCACCTGAGTGCGCTGTGCCGAGGCACGATTCACCTGCCGGAACAGCGCCTTCTGCCAGCGCGGCATGCTGCGGTGGGGCCTATTCGCTCTGCGTCTCTTCGCTCTGCGTCTCTTCGCTGAGCGCCTCACCGCCGAGCGCCTCACTGCGGGGTGCCTCACCGCCGAGCGCCGCGGCCCGGTACGCGGGCAGCACGACCTCGTCCCGCAGCGCCTGCCGCTGCTCTGCCGGGGCGAAGCCGTTCTCGAGCCCACAGAGGACAACCTGCTGGAGATCCTCCAGCGTCCAGTCGAAGGTCTGCGCGACCAGTGTCATCTCGCGGGAGGTGCTGGTGCGGCTCATCAGCCGGTTGTCGCTGCTGAGGGCGAGGGCGAAGCCGCGTGCGTGCAACGGTCCGGCGGCATGGGAGGGGAAATCCGCCGCCGCGCCGGTCTGCAGGTTCGAGCTGGGACACACCTCGAGACAGATCTGCTCACGGTGGACTCGCGCGGCGACCGGCCCCAGATCGTCGCCGACGATGTCCTCGAGCAGGCGCACCCCGTGGCCGATCCGCTCGGCCCCGCATTCCAGCGCGTCGGCGATCGAGGAGGGGGCGTCGGCCTCTCCGGCGTGAATCGTCACCCGCAGCCCCGACGCGCGTGCCTTCTCGAACTGGGCCCGGAAGCGGGAGGCGGGGAATCCGGCCTCGGGCCCGGCGAGGTCCAGCCCCAGCACCCCGGTGTCACGACGGGCGAGGGCGATCTCGACCAGATCGTCGGTGGGCTCGAGATGGCGCAGGTAGCACAGCAGCTGGCCCACGACGATCCGTCGGCCATCCTGCTCCGCCGCGGCGACACCCTCGTCGAGCCCGTCCTGGACGGCCTGAACTGCCTCATCCAGGGTGAGCCCGGCACCGGTGTGCTGATGCGGTGCCCAGCGGGTCTCGGCGTAGACCACGGAGTCGGCGACCATGTCCTCGACGAACTCGCGAGCGATGCGGCGCAGCTGAGGGGCCGTCTGCATCACGGCGAGGGTGCGGTCGAAGGTGGAGAGGTAGGCGGGCAGCGAGCCGGAATCGGCCGCAGCCTGGAACCAGTCGGCGACGGCCTGGGGAGCGGAGACTCCGGCGTCGTCCACGTCAGCTCCAGCGTCGCGCCCATCAGCCACGGCGTCGCGCCCATCAGCCACGGCGTCGCGCCCGTCGGCCCCGGCGTCGCGCCCGTCGGCCCCGGTGTCGACGCCGGGCACCTCGAGGCCCAGCTCGCGGCTCAGCTCGAGCACGGTCTCGGCGCGCAGGCCGCCGTCGAGATGATCGTGGAGGGCGATCTTCGGCAGAGCGCCGATGAGAGCGGGGGTGAGGTTCATCGACGCAGGATACGCGGGAGCTCCCGGCAAGCCCGAACCGTCGGGGCCTCCATCGCGGCCGCCGTGGTGACGGGCTAGATCCGGGGCCGTGGCGGAGCCGCTCGCTGCGGCCCCTGGTGACTTCCGGCCCCCACGGCCTGCGGGTCAGGCCCGGGGCTCGGTCGAGCCGTAAGTTCCGTGCGCTAAGGGGATCATTGGCGCACACAACCTACGGGTCGGTGCAGCGCAGGGATCGTTGGCGCACACAACCTACGGGTCGGCCGCTTCGGTGTGGGGCATCGACCCGCCGGTTCGCCGGGGAGCCCGGACCGGCCGCTTCGCTGTGCGGCATCGAACGAGACCTGCGCGGTCATCCCTCCCGGCGGGCGAGGGATGCTGGCTGCACGGCGAGAGCGTCGGCGTCTTCGCTCACGGGGTCGAGCAGTCGGAGCTCTGTCGGAGCCTCCTGAAGGTCGAGCGCGGGGCCCGAGGAGCCGATGATGGTCGTGGTGAACTGTCCGTTCGCTCCGGGCTCCGAAGTCAGGGCGCCACGCAGCAGGCGGCTGGGGAAGGGGCCGACGGTCACCTCGTCGGCGCCGCTGGTGCACGTGATCCAGGTGCTCCCGTCACGGGTGATGAAAGTGAGGGCGTCACCGTCGAGGTCAGTCATCTCGAAGCTGTTCATGGTTCTCCGTACTGCGGCCTAGGAGTGACGGCAGCCTCAGTGGCACCGTTCACCCCCTCCACGAGCGGCGCCCGGTTCTATGACGCGAAACGTGACGGACGCTACATCTCAGTTCGATACTGGTGAGTTGGGTCATGCTCGCGACATACTCGAATCTCCCCTGTGCGTGGAGTTCGCGGACGCGACGATTCCCGTGCCTCCCCGATCGCGTCGGCAGATCCTCCTTCGAGAAAGGCTCGGAGCATGACGCATCCCAGCCAGGGCGATGTCGCAGCGCAGCAGGATTCCATGACCGACGAGGAGCTGCTCGCCGCGGTGCGCGCGGGCGACACCGGCGCCTACGCCGCGCTCTACCGTCGTCACCTCGGGGCGGCGCTCGCGCAGGCGCGGCGCCTGGTCGGCTCGCATGACGGACAGGACGTGGCCCAGGAGGCGTTCCTCAAGGTCCTGCGGGCGATCACCGACGGAGGAGGGCCGCACGACAGGTTCGCCGCCTACCTGATGCGCGTGGTCCACAACGAGGCCGTCGATCGCCTGCGACGGACGCGGGAGGCCTCCGTCGACGATGTCGAGTCCGTCGAGGCCACCTACTCCTCAGCGTCGGCCGCGGTCACCGGAGGCGAGCAGCTGGATCGCGACCTGGTGCTCACGGCATTCAGTGCGCTTCCCCAGCAGTGGCAGCGGATCCTCTGGCTCACCGAGGTGGACGGGCTGGCGCCGCGCGAGGTGGCGCCGCAGCTGCGGCGGAGCCCGAATGCGGTCGCGCAGCTGTCCCGGCGGGCGCGTGAAGGACTGCGCACGGCCTGGCTGCAGGCCCACGTGGACGGGGCGACGGTGCGTCCGGCCTGCCGGCAGATCGCCGCGGACCTCGGCGGGTATGAGCGGGGGCAGCTGAGTGCCGCGCGCGCCGAGCGGACGTCCGCTCATCTCGCGGACTGTGTGCGCTGCTCCGTCGCGCTGCGTGACCTGCGGTCACTGTCGATGCGCATGCGCGGGGCCCTGCTGCCGCTCGTACTGGAATCTCCGGTGCTGCTGGAGGAGCTTGCCGAGGTGCTGCCACTCGCCGACCAGGGAGCCGCCCCTGGCGCGGTGCCCAAGGCGGCCAGTTCCGCAGAGGTGGCCGGAGCCGGGGAGGCTGGGGGCGCGGCCCATCGGCTGGCCTGGTGGAGGGCCGCCGCCGCAGGGGCCGGAGTGCCGGTGGCGGCGGGTGTGGCCGTGCTGGTGGCGGCAGCGGGACTCGTGCTCGTCGCCCAGCACCCAGGCAGCGATTTCACCGCGCTGACGCCTGCACGGGGGCTGGCCAGCCCCCACTCCGTGGAGCCCGAGCCGCTCGAGGCCGAGGACCCCGCCGCGACGCCCCCGCCGACGCTCCTGCCCGCGATCGAGGAGGAGGACGAGGCGGACGACGTGGCCCCGGAGGCCGGTGAGCCTGCTCCCGGCACGGGCGATGCGGCCGACGCCTCCCCGGTCCCGGCGGCGCCACCGGTCAGCGGCGCCGATCCCTCGCGTGCTGAGCCCGTGGCAACTTCTGACTCCTCCCCGACAGGGGACGCTCCGCCGACGGTGGAGGCTCCACCCGCAGCGGACGCCCTGCCGCCGGTGGAGGTCCCGCCCTCGGTGGAGACCCCGCCGACGGCGGACACCCCGCCCTCGGTGCAGATCCCGCCGACACAGGACCTCGTGCTCGCACCTGGTGGCGGGCAGGGTCCTGTCAACGGGTCGCCGTCGGAGATCGTGGGTGAGCCGTCCGGCAAGCCGGGCGCCCCCGAGGTCCCGGATCCGCCGCTCCTCGGGGGGACGTCCCCCGGTCCGCCGACGCCGCCTCCGCCCCCGGATCCGCCGCTGCTCGGTGGGGGAGCGCCGCCCTGGCTCCCCGTCGACCCCACGCCGACGCCCGAGGATCCCGAGGTGCCGCCGGAGGATCCGGAACCGCTGCCCGTCGACCCGGAACTGCCGCCGGAAGATCCCGAGGTGCCTCCGGAGGCTCCGGAGCCCGAGGCTCCCGATGCGGCACCCGAAGCTCCCGATGCGCAGCCGGATGCTCCTGCCCCACCCGTCGAGGAGCCGATGGGGGAGTAGGAGCCTTGGGTCTGGGTCTGGGTCTGGGTCTGGGTCTGGGTCTGGGTCCGGGTCCGGGTCGGTGTCAGGGTCGGAGACGAGGCCCCGGCTCCCGGCTCACCGGTCCGGAGGTCAGCCGGCCATCGCCGCCCGGTGCTTCGCGGCGAGCTCGACGTAGGTGCGGGCGTTCTGCCGCAGAGACTCGAGGGCCTCCTCGTCCAGTTCCCTGCGCACCTTCGCGGGCACGCCGGCGACCAGCGAGCCGGGCGGGATCTGCATGCCCTCGGTGACCACGGCGCCCGCGGCGACCAGGCTGCCGGCGCCGACCACGGCGCCGTTGAGCACCACGGCGCCCATGCCGATCAGGGAGTCGTCCTCGACGGTGCAGCCGTGCAGCACAGCCCGGTGGCCCACGGAGACGCCGGAGCCGACGACCGCGGGGAAGCCCTCGTCGGTGTGGATGACGCAGCCGTCCTGGATGTTGCTGCCGGGACCGATCGTGATCGAGTCCATGTCTCCGCGCAGCACGGAGCTGTAGAAGACGCTCGAGTTCTCACGGAGCGTCACCTTCCCGATCAGGGTGGCGTTCGGGGCCACCCATGCGGTCGCGGGCACCTGGGGCGCATCGCCCTCGAAGTCGATCGTGGTCACAGCGGGTACTCCTTCGTCCGACGGGTCTGTGTCTCTCATGATGCTGCGTGCTGGGCGTTCACAGTGCTCGCCACAGGCTCACAGTGCTCGCCATAGGCTGGCGACGGCCTGCCCGCCGCCGATGCACATGGTCGCCAGGCCCAGCTCGCGGTCGTTCACGCGCAGGTTCTCGATGGTGCGGGCGGAGATGATCGCGCCGGTCGCACCGATCGGGTGGCCCCAGGCGATCGCCCCACCGAGAGGGTTCACGAGCGCCGGGTCCAGGTCCAGGTCGCGCACGATCGGCACGGCCTGCGCGGCGAAGGCTTCGTTCAGCTCGATCCACCCCAGGTCCCTGTTCGCGAGCCCGTTGCGGGCCATGATCTTCTCGATCGCGGGCTTGGGGGCGTAGCCCATCACCTGGGGGTCGATGCCGACCTTGGTGAAGTCCACGAGCTCCGCGAGTGGGGTCAGGCCGCGCTCCGCAGCGACCGAGGCGCGGGTGAGGACCATCGCGGCGCTGGCGTCGTTGATGCCCGAGGCGTTGCCGGCGGTGACGGTGCCGTTCTCGCGCTGGAAGACGGTGCGCATCGCGGCGAGCTTCTCGAGGGTCACCTCGCGGGGGTGCTCGTCGGTGTCGACCACGGTGTCTCCGCGCCTGCCGCTGATGGTCACCGGGGTGATCTCCGCGGCGACGGCCCCGGCCTGCTGGGCGGCCTGGGCACGGCGCTGGGACTCCAGTGCGTACTCGTCCTGCTCCTGCCGGGTGACGTGATAGCGGGCGGCGACGTTCTCGGCGGTCACGCCCATCGGCACCTCGTCGAAGGGGTCGGTGATCAGCGCCGAGGTGCCGTCCATCAGCACCCGGTCCCCGAGCGTGTAGCCCTGGCGGGCGGAGTAGTCCAGGAACGGCTGGGCGGACATGTTCTCCGTCCCGCCGGCGACCACGATGTCACTCTCGCCGACCATCAGCTCGGCGGCGCCGAGCGCGATGGCCTGCATGCCGGAGCCGCACAGCCGGTTCACAGTCATCGCGGTGGAGGTGACGGCGGCGCCCGCCTCGATCGCGACGCGGCGGGAGATGTACGCGTCCCGTCCGGTGGAGCCGACGCAGCCGATCACCCACTCGTCGACCTCGTCGGCCGCGACGCCGGCGCGTGTGAGCGCAGCTTTCGCGGCGGTCGCGCCGAGGATGTGGGCGGGCACGCCCGCGAGGGACTTCCCGAAGGAGCCGACGGGGGTGCGGGCGTAGCCGAGGACGACGATCGGGTCATCGCTGGAGCGCATGGAGGGACCTTTCACGATGCCGGGGTGAGGGAGACGGTGAAGTCGGGCTCGGTGAGGGAGCGGACCTCGTCCTCGGTGACGCCGGAGGCGAGCTGGGTGAGCACCAGCCCGTTCTCGGTGACGTCGAAGACGGCGAGCTCGGTGATGATCCGATTCACCACGCCCACGCCGGTCAGCGGCAGGGAGCATTCGTGCTTGATCTTCGCGGAGCCGTCCTTGGCGGCGTGCTGCATCATCACCACCACCCGCTTCGCACCGGCGACCAGGTCCATCGCCCCGCCCATGCCTTTGACGAGCTTGCCGGGGATCTGCCAGTTGGCGATGTCGCCGGTGCCGGTGACCTGCATGGCGCCGAGGATCGCGGTACCCATCTTGCCGCCGCGGATCATCCCGAAGCTGGTCGCGGAGTCGAAGATCGTCGCGCCCTTCAGCAGGGTGATGGTCTGCTTGCCGGCGTTGATGAGGTCAGGATCCTCCTCGCCCTCATAGGGCCAGGGCCCCATGCCCATCACACCGTTCTCGGACTGCAGGGTGATGTTCACACCGGCAGGAAGGTTGTTGGCGACCAGGGTCGGCATGCCGATGCCGAGGTTCACGTACTCGCCGTCGCGCAGCTCGGCAGCGGCGATCGCGGCCATCTCATCACGGGTCCAGGCCATCTCAGGCCACCTCCTGCGTCTCGGTACGGGGGGCGTCGGTTCTGGGCACCTCCGGGCGGGGACGCACGGTGCGCTGTTCGATGTCCTTCTCGGCGGTGGCCTGCATCAGGTGATGCACGTAGACGCCGGGGGTGTGGATGTCGTCAGGGTCGATCCCGCCGGGGGCGACGAGGTGCTCCGCCTCGGCGAAGGTGACCTCCCCGCACATCGCGGCCAGCGGGTTGAAGTTGCGGGCGGTGAGGCGGTAGCGGAGGTTGCCGTAGTGATCCGCGGTGTGGGCGTGGACCAGGGCGAGGTCCGCGTTGATCGCGCGCTCGAGCACATAGGTGCGGCCGTCGAACTCGGCCGTCGGCTTGCCCTCCGCGATCGGGGTGCCGTACCCGGTGGGGGTGTAGAAGGCGGGGATCCCGGAGCCGCCGGCGCGCATCCGCTCGGCGAGAGTGCCCTGGGGGACGAACTCCACCTCGAGCTGCCCGTCGATGTACTGCTGCATGAACAGCTTGTTCTCCCCGACATAGCTGGAGAGCACCTTGGCGATCTGCCCGTTCTCCAGCAGCAGGCCCAGGCCCTTGCCGTCCACCCCGAGGTTGTTCGAGGCGATGGTGAGGCCGGTGACCCCGCTGTCGCGCACGATCGTGATCAGATCGGTGGGGATCCCGCACAGGCCGAAGCCTCCCACCGCGATGGTCATGTCGTCGCGCAGCACCGCTGTGAGCTGGGCTGCTGCGTCGTCCGAGACCTTGGACATCGCTGTCCCTCCTGTCGGCTGGTATCAGCCCTCACGGCCACCGGCGGCGATGCCGGCGGGCGAAGGGCAGGGTGACCTCGAGCCTAGACCCGGCAGGGTGAGCTCCGCCTCGGATCTGGGGACAGCGCCGGCCGACGGTGGTTGTGCGGATCTACAACCAATGGTCGCGGACGTGGCGCTGGCGCTGGTGCCGGGGCCCGGTACTGGAGCGGGTCGGTGAGGACAGCGACCGGCTGGTCGGCAGGGGTGTCCTGGTGCTCGTGGGCAGGAGCACTGGGCGTCCGCGGCACCAGGGCTGGCCGCACACCGGGTGATCTGCCAGGGTAGGACGCATGTCGGAGACGCAGAACTCGCCACAGGGCCCCGCGCCGGATCCTGCCGCCGGGGCCACGGTGCTGCTGGTCGCCGACCCCGGCCTGCCCACGCACCGGGCGAGGTCGATCGAGGACTCCCTGCAGCAGCACCTCGATGAGGTGTACCACCCGCCGATCCGCCTTCAGGTGCGCACCTCTATGCTCCGGCTGCGCCCGGATGGGACGCTGGACCTGTCCGAGGTGCTGGAGCAGGCGCGGTCCTCCGGCGACCCGGACGCCGTGCTGCTGCTGACGGAGATCCCGCGTCTGCGTGACGGCAGGCCGCTGGTCGCCGAGATCTTCCCCGAGCACAACATCGCGGTGATCTCCTGCCCTACGCTCGGGGTGCTCACCACGCGGCGCCGCATCCTCGATGCGTTGATGCGCTGCACCCTGCGCATGGCGCCGACGTCAGAATCGCTTGATGCCGCGCGCTATGCCCGGCGCTGGGCGCAGTGGGAGGAGCTGACGGGCCCTGACGATCACCAGCTGCTGCTGGGATCGCGGGTGATCGGGGGAGCGCGCACCGTGGCCGGGATGGTGGCCGGCAACGAACCCCTCCGCACCGCCCCGAAGCTCTCCAGCGCCCTCGCCGCGGCCGCCGCGACCGGGGCCTTCGGCATTTTCTACAGCTCGATCTGGTCGATGTCGATGCACCTGACCACCCAGCGGCTGCTGCTGATCGGGATCCTCGCGATCGGCGCGATCACGGCCTGGCTCATCGTCGGCAACCGCCTGTGGGACGCACCCAGATACGAGCGGCTGGCTCGCGTGGTGCTGCTGTACAACCTCTCGACAGTGCTCACGCTGCTGATGATCGTCGCGCTGCTGTACGTGTGCCTGGTGGTGCTGATCTTCACCAGCGCGCTCATCGTCATCGCTCCGGACTATCTCGCCGAGGTCATCGGCCGCGAGCCCGTCCTGGCGCGGTATCTGGACATCGCGTGGCTGAGCGCGGCGATGGGCGTGGTCGCCGGCGCGCTGGGCTCGAGCTTCGACAAGGACACCGATATGCGCAGTCTCACCCACGGCCAGCGGGAGAGGCAGCGCAGGTTCACCGAGGAAGAGGTGGGGCAGTGAGCGGACCGGTCCCGACGCGGACGCTGTGGGTGGGCTGCGGGCGCCTTGGCGGGCGCACCGGCGCTGCCCTGCTGGAGGCGGGGGGAGAGGTGCTCGCGCTGCGCCGAGATCCGGGCGCCGTGCCGAGCGGCTTCCGCGCGCTGGCCGCGGACCTCTCCTCACCCCTGGAGGGGGCCCTGCCCGCCTGCGAGGCGATGGTCATCACCCTGCCCCCGCCGGAGGGGGCCGACGGGTACGAGACCCCGCTGCGCCACCTGGCCGCCGCCCTGCCCCACCGGCCCGCCCGGACCGTGTTCGTCTCCTCCACCAGGGTGTTCGAGGGGTACGCGAACCGTGCCGATCCGGCCCCGGTGCTCACCGAGGAGGATGCCCCGCAGCCGCTCGGCGACCGGGCCCAGAGCCTCCTGAACGGGGAGCGCCTAGCTAGGGAGCTCTTCGACGCGATCGTGGTGCGCCCCGCCGGGATCTACGGCCCGGGCCGGGATCGGCTGCTGCGCGCGGTGCGCGAGGGACGCCCCGTCGACCACCGCCGACGCACGAACCGCATCCACGAGGAGGACCTCGCACGCGTGCTCCTCGCCCTGCTGGCGCATCCGGAACCGCCGGTGCTGCTGCACGCGGTCGACGGCGCGCCCGCGCGCCTCGGCGAGGTGGTCACCCACCTCGCCTTCCGGCTCGGCCTGCCGGTCCCGCCCGCCGCCGACCCCGATTCCGGCCACGGGACCGTGCTGAGCGGGGCGCGGATGAGGGAGCTGCTCGGAGAGCTCCGGCATCCGGACTTCCGCTCCGGGTACGACGCGATGCTCGTGTGACTCCGATCAGCGACCGAAGAGGCGGGTGAAGAACCCGGGGCGCTTCGTCGAAGCGAGGATCGACGCCGACGCTCGGCTGCGCTAGCCGAGCTCCTCGTCGATCTGGGCGTGCGAGGGCCGGCGCCGGTTCCGCGCCCCCGGGGCGCCGAGGACGCGCACGTCCGCGAGGGGCGTCCAGCCGAGGTGCTCATAGAGCTCGACGCCCCGTCCAGTCGCCACGAGCAGGCCCGTGTCGACATCGTGCTCATGGGCGATCGCCAGGAGCGTGCGGGTGACGAAGGTGCCCAGACCCCGCCGGCGATGCGTGCTGGCGGTGTAGATCCGGTCGAGCACGGCGCAGCCGTCGACCACCGCCATGCGTCCTCGGGTGACGACACGGCCCGCCTGGATGACGGTGAGGAGCGTCCAGCCGTCGAACGTCTCGCGGGCGACCGTGCAGGAGTCCGGCACGATCGGGGCCTCGACGTCCTGCAGCTCCATATCGGTGACCATGAGTCTCTCCTGATCGCTGATCAGTTCGAGATCGCCGGTCTCTCCGAGGGCCGGCGGCGCCTCGCCGACCTCGGAGATGAGGGTCAGCAGGTGACCCGGATTCCCCGCGACAGAGGAGGTCGCCCTGCGCAGCTCGTCCTCGCTCCAGCGGAACAGGACGGTCTCCGAATCCCCGTGCTCGGTGCGCGGACCGACGGTGTGCGAGGTGCCCTCATGGACCACCTCGTACTCCCGGGTGCGGGCCCATCCGTCCACCCAGGTGCGCACCGTCGCCGCGGTGAGCTCGTCATGCATGGCTGTCACTCCTTCGCTCGCCGTGGGAAGGTCGGTGCTGCCCGGGCCCCGGCATCGTGGGATGCCGGGGCCCGGCAGCAGGGGGAGCCTCAGGTCGCGGTGGACTCGATCTGCGCGGGTGGGCTGTCAGCGGTGACCTCGATCTTGCGAGGCTTGGCCTTCTCGCTGAGCGGGATCCTCACGCTGAGCACACCGTTGCTGTAGCTCGCGGAGATCCGCTCGGTGTCCAGGCCCTGTCCGAGGCTGAGCTGGCGCAGGAAGGTCCCGCCCGTGCGTTCGCGCGTGATCCACTGCGCGCCCTCGTCCTTCGGAAGGGTCCGCTCCGCACGGATCGTCAGGAGCTGACCGTCCACGTCGACGTCAACCGAACCGGGATCGATACCCGGCAGATCGGCCGCGAGGACGTAGTGATCGCCGGCGCGGTAGAGATCCATCGGCATCTGCCGCGGTCCCCGACGTCCAGCATCGAGAAAAGTGCCCGCGAATCGCTCCATCTCTCGGAACGGATCGGTGGTGGCCATTGCTTCTCCTCTCTGATGTGACCCCCGGTCGTCCGGTGGTCGCCGAACCTTGAGTCCCTCCGACTCAAGTACGAGCAGATTAGCACTCTCCGGGCGAGAGTGCCAGAGTTCGGGAACGGCCTCGCGGCGGCGCGGAGCCGGTTCGCCGGGGTGCCCGGCCGCCGAGGAGAAGGCATCGTTCCAGGGTCCCGAGGTCCAGCGCTCAGGGTCTCGTGCCTCGCGCGGGGCGGATCAGCGGGGGCGGATCCAAGGAGAGCCTCTCAGCGTCCATCGGCGCAGCCCTTCGCCCGAGCGGCCGATGGCCCTCGTGGGTGAGCCGGGGGTGAAAAGACGCGGTTCGGCGGCGCACGGAGCGCGCGGGCGCGATTCCTCCTCAAGACTGACTTCACCGCACTGCTGCCCGCCTGCCCGTTTACGGCATCCGGCAGCACGCCCGTCTGCGGGGCTCTGTCCCCGCTCTTCTTTGGAGAAGTTCTGTGACCCCCGTGGAACCCATCACCGCCCACCGGTTCGGTGCGGCGCCCGAGCGCATGCTGCCGCTCGACGTCGCCGAGCTCACCGATCCCGATGGTGACGCTCTCACTCTCACCACGGACGCCGGGGGCATCTGGTTCACCTGCACGACGGACGGGGACGAAGTCACCGTCGGCCCGTTCCCCGCCGACTCGCTGAGAGATGCGCTGAAGGTGCTCGGTGCCTACACCCGCGCCGCGTAGCGGCACGTCACCGCACGCGCGGCAGCGCGGAGCGACCGCCCCCGGCACGACGCGACAGCAATCGTCGTGCGTCCCCACCGCTGCGCGCCTCGGCTCAGGACGGAACGACCTCCGCGAGGGACTGCTGGGAAGCGCTCGGCGCCCGGGTGAGGGGGAGCAGGGCGAGGCCAAGCAGCGCCGGGAGGGCCAGCAGCGTGTACATCCCGGTGTAAGGGTCCGCCGCTCCCCAGCTCGTGCTCAGCGTGAGCAGTGCGGCAGCGGCCAGCGGCGCGATCAGCCCCGCGAGGCTCCCGGCGGCGCCCACCAGCCCGAGCCCGAAGCCCGCTGCGGACGCCGGCAGCAGGGCGTAGGCCAGGGAGCGGGTGGCGGTCATGCCCAGCCCGATCGCGAGTCCCGCCACGGCCGTGGCGACATGGAAGACCAGCAGCGTCGGGGCGAGGGCGCGGCCCAGCATCGCGGCGGCGAGCAGCACCAGCGCGACACCGAGCACCGGTGTCATCCGCGTGTTGCGCCACCGTGAGGAGGTGAGCAGCATGGAGCCGGCCACCACCCCCACGACTCCGGTGAAGGTGGTCAGCGAGGTGGCGCGCACGGCCGCGCCCTCGGCGAGGGACCAGCGGGAGAGGAACAGGTACAGCGCGAAGGCGAGGCCGGCCGAGAGCTGCAGCGAGAACAGGAAGCGCATCGCGAGCACGGTGAGGAACGGCGCGGTGGAGATGTCCGATGACTTGACTGCTCGGAGCCATCGCCGGGGCGTGCGCGGGACCGCAGGAAGCCGCGCCGTGAGTGGCGGATCTGGCACCCGCAGCGCGAGCGGCACGATCACCGCCAGGGCCGCGACGGGGGCCACCAGCAGCATCGCGCGGACGTTCTCGGCCAGCAGGGCCGCCACGAGGAGCCCCGGGGCGGTGCCGAGGAAGGCGGCGGCGGAGAAGATACCGGCGGCGCGGGTGCGGTCTGTGGGGGCGAGGCCTTCGGCGAGCAGGCCGTTGATCGCGGCGAACACGGCGTTGTACCCGGCCTGGGTGAGCATCCACGTCGCTGCCAGGGTCAGCGGGTCGGGCGCCCAGGCCATGGCGGCGCTGCCGAGCAGTCCCACCACCGAGCCTCCGAGCAACCAGGGGCGTCGCCTGCCCAGGCGGCTCATCGTCCGATCGGCCAGCAGGCCGCACAGCGGCGCCGCGATCATCGCGGTGAGCGCGGCGGCCGCATCGATGAGCGCGTACACGTCGGGCGCGGAGTCGTCGCCGACCATGCGCCGCACCAGCAGGGATACGGCCACCACCGCGGGGGCGGTGAGGGCGCCGAGCGCGGCGCACTGCATCGCGGCCAGCAGCAGGATCCGGGTCATCGCGTCATCGGTCCTTGCGGGGTCGGTCCCGGTGAGACCGGTCCTCGCCGGGCGGGTCCGCCGGGTGCAGCAGGCCGGCGCTGATCGCCCTGGCCAGGGCCTGCTCGCGGGTGGACGCGCCGAGCTTCGCGTACAGGCTGCGCAGCTGGGCCTTGACGGTGTTGAGGGAGACGAACAGGCGCGCGGCGATCTCGCTGCGCCGGTCGGTCTCGGCCAGCAGCGTCAGCACCTCGCGCTCCCGGGCGGTCAGCTGCGGGACGCGGGAGGGCTCGGCCACGCCCGTCCCAGGCGGGAGCCGGGAGAGGTCCGCCTCGAGCAGAGCGGCGGCCTGCTCCCGGCCGGAGTCGGTGAGGGCGCCGAGCAGGGCCTCGCGATCCCCCTCCGAGAGCAGCACCAGCGGCCAGCGCAGAGCATGGCCGCCGGAGAGCTCGCGGATCTGCAGCCCGTAGCCGGCCAGGTCCAGGCCCTGCGAGGAACGGCGGGCCACGTGCACCCCGGCGATCGCGGTGATCATCCGGTGCAGCGGGGTGGTCGCGGCGAGCTCGGCCCGTGCCAGCAGCGGCAGCGCCTCCTCGGGCCGCCCCTCGGCGAGGACGGTCAGCGCCGACAGCGCCGACAGCATCGCCGCCACCGGCGCATCCCGCACGCCTGCGGGCCGACGGGCGGGCACGCCGCCGGCGAGGATCCGCAGCATCGCCGCCGCAGTGTCCAAGCGCTGGATCGCCGACGGGAGAGTGCGTTCGGAGCGTCGCTCGGCCGTGGTGCGAGCGAGGAATGCCTCTCCCTCGTCCGGGAGGCCCTGCTGGGCCAGTGCGAGGCTGCGGACGGCGGTGATCAGGTCCCAGTACTCGATGGTGGCGAAGTGCGGATCGAGGCGGGCCAGCTGCGCGAGCGCCTCCTCGGGGCGGGCCTCGTTCAGCGACACCCAGGCCCGGGCGATGATCTCCACGGCGTCGTGGTATCCGCTGCGCCAGGAGTGCGGCCAGTCCTCGGCATCGATCCGGTCCAGGGAGGTGGCCGCGGCGGTGATGTCCCCGCTCACCGCGTGGATCAGCGCCAGATGCGCATGGGCGACATTGCGGTGGTGCGCCCGGTGCACGGTCTCCGCAAGGCGTGCCTGCAGCAGGCGGGCATCGCGCGCCGCAGCGAAGTCGTCGGCGTAGAACAGGGTGGTCGCGGTCTGGCTGATCGCGGTCATCAGGATCCCGTCCAGCTGGTGATCGCGCTGCGGATCCTCCACGGCGCTCTCGAGGACGGGCAGGGCGCGCAGGGCGAGGTCCTTCATCGACCGGGACTGGCCGAGCATCCGATGCACAGCGGACTGGATCCCCTGACGGATCGCACGGTCCAGCGGCGGGATGGAGGAGGAGCGGACGCGACCGATCATCGCCGCGGAGACGAAGAACTGCATGGCCCTCGGCTGGGTGTCGGCGGAGCGGTTCAGCACCAGTGCGTGCCAGAGCGCCAGCATGGGGTGGCGATGGATGCGGGCCGCGGGGAGCGCCTGCAGCAGGCGGGAGAGGTGCCGGGCGTCCTCCGCAGGCAGGGGATGGGAACGCATCAGCAGATGCTCGACATGGGCCATGTCCTCGGCCCGCAGCGCATGCTCGATCGCCGCCAGCTTCTCGCCGCGCACCTCGGCCAGCCAGTGTGCGATCGTCGAGTGCAGCTCGCGCAGCCTGGCCGGCGTAGGCGGGGTGAAGTTCGCCGCGGCGGCGAGGCGCAGGTGGTGGCTGTACTGGAAGACGGGCGCGCTGCCCTCTGGGCCGCGCAGCCACTGCCCGGAACCGAGCTGCTCGAGCGTGCCCAGCAGCGTCTCGGCGTCGTGGCGGCCGCTCAGCTGCCGCGCCAGGTCGACGTCCACCAGCGGCGACTGCGCGGTGACCTCGAGGAACTCTTGCAGCACGGGGTCTCCGGGGCGGGCGGCCAGCTCGTGGCGGGATGCTGTGACCAGCAGGTCATCCAGATCGAGATCCTCCTCGGTGGGCCGGGTCTCGAGGGCGTGCTGCAGCACCCCGAGCGACCAGCGCATCGAGGCGAGCCGGCGGGAGGAGGGCACCGCTCCGAGCTGGTGCAGGACTCCTGCGCGTCGTGGATCGCCCTGCAGGGCGGGGACGGCCAGGTCCAGGAGAGTCGAGATCTCCTCGAGGCTGAGTGCGAGATGCTCCTCGGTGAGCACTTGGATGTCCAGGACCGCGTGGATGCGGACGGACTCCAGCACGGTGGGGAAACGGCCCGCGACCACGACACGGGCGAACGACACGCGGCGCAGGATCTCGACCAGGTCCTCGCACACCTCGTCCCAGTAGCCGCCGTCGGCGGCGGAGCCGGCGTCGTCCAGCAGCAGGGTCACCGGCTGCCCGTGGTCCTCGAGCACGCGGCAGATCGTCGCCGGGATGGTGTCGGCGTGGTCGGCGATCGAGGCCATCTCCCGGTACAGGGCACGATCCGCGAGCAGCCCGCGGGCGTGGAAGCGGCCCAGCACGCGCATCCAGAACCCGGTGCGGGTGCGGGTGCCGTCGTCGGCCTCGATCCACATCAGGGTGCCGCGCTGGTCGGGGGAGGTCGCGACCGCCCACTGGGCCATGAGCGTCGTCTTGCCGGTGCCGCCGGGCGCGCGCAGCACGGTCAGCGGAGCCGGCCCGTCGAGGCGCGCGAGCAGGGCGGGGCGGGGGAGCACCCGCGAGGTCAACCGCGGGACGTGCTGGAGATCGGCGGCGGCATCAGGCGTCAGCATGTCGGGGCACTCCCGTCGAGATGGTCGGTGGGCCGAAAGGCGGCGAACCCCGGGATGACGCATGGGGCGCAGGCGCACGCACATCGGGCGCTGGCAGGCCAGCGCTTACCGGAGAGTGTAGGACCCCCTGCGGGTCTATCGAGGTCACGGGGTGCTCCTGTGCATGGGTTCGGGAGCGGTGACGTCGCCCGATGAGGGTGGGTGAGCCCAGGTCGCCAGCTGCAGGTCGGTCAGACCGGTGAGCAGCGGGACGAGCCGTGCGCATCGGTGCCCCAATCTTGAGGCGGAGCGCCGAGTGATGACATCTTCAGCTATCGGTCAGACACTTGACGCGGAAATCGGTTGTGGTCTTGCTGACATGTGTCAACTTTCGGCGATCGCTGGGTGCTGACCGGGGCCAAGGTCGTGCGGGGCGCGGGGCGAGGACGCACCCTCGGGCCTGCACGGGGCCCGCCGCGGCGCCCCTTGGCTCACCGCAGCAGGAGCAGCTGGCGAAGCCACGGCACGTGTTCGCTGAGCAGGGCGATGGCGCCGTCGCCCAGCACGGCGATGCCCGCGAGGGCGAGCAGGGCGGCGAGACCTGTCTGCAGGGCGCGGCGCCTGGGGCCGAGGACCTCCATGACCCGCGTGACGAGCTGCTCGTGCCGGCCGAACGCGGCGGCGGTGAGCACGGCGACGAGCGGCAGCTGATAGACGAGGTTCCACAGCACCAGCAGCGCCACATGGCGCACGAGGTGCTGTTCCTGAGAGGCCATGCCGACAGCGATCGTGAACCCGGGATCGGCCAGCGCCGTCGCCGCGAAGCCGACGCCCGCGAGCACCAGCGGAGCGGTAGCCAGAGCTTTCGGGGTGGAGCGCCGCTCGAGCCGGCCCTGCGGCACGGGCGGTCGGGACGCGGCCCGGAACTGGTGCACGCTGAAGCCGACGAGGGCGAGCCCCACCACGATCTCGACGGCGCCGATCGCGTTGTCGGAATCCAGCACGGGCCGCAGCCACCGGTTCAGCAGCTCCAGCAGCGGACGCAGGATCAGCGTTGCCGCGATGATGACCACCGTGTACCCGCCGGCGAAGGCGAGCAGATGTCGCATCGTGCCGCCGCGCAGCATCACGCCGATCGCGATGACGCCTCCCAGTACATCCATCGTCACGACCGCGAGCCCGAAGAAGGCGAGGATCCCGGCGAACGTCATGCCTGAAGGCTACGAGAGGCCGCGGTGCGGGGACGATGGGGCAAGCCCCAGTGTGGGGCGGGGGATTCCCGCACGGCGGTGCGCAACAGGTCCGTATACGGGAGGATGAGGGCCGGCCGGGCGCTGGCCCGACGGAGAGCGAGGGTGCGATGAGCGAGCCAGTCCCCTTCGAGGTGTACGAAGAGGGCGTCTACCTCCACGGCACCAGGGCCGTGCTGGCACCGGGAGATCTCCTCACCCCGGCGCAGCCCTCGAACTACCGCGACGACGCCCCGCTGCGGCACGTGTATGTCACCGAGACGATGCACGCCGCGGCCTGGGGCGCGCAACTCGCGCGCGGCGACGGAGAGCCCCGGGTCTACGTCGTGGAGCCGACAGGCCGGCTCGAGGACGATCCGAACGTCACCGACAAGCGCCTCCCCGGCAACCCCACCCGCTCCTACCGCAGCACCGAACCGGTGCGCGTGGTGCGCGAGCTGAAGGACTGGCCCCGGCACAGCGAGGAGAGCGTGCGGGCGATGCGGGAAGGACTCGAGGCGCTGCGGCGCGATGGGGCCGACGAGATCATCGACTGAGCGAACCTCGTTCGGTGATGTCCGGACGTGTCGGCGTCGCGGACGGCTGTACGGGTCTGTCCTGAACCCGGACTTTTCGGGCACTCCTCCCATAGGTTGAGCGCGTCAGAGCCGATGGACAGCACTGGCTCCCCTGGTCGTCTGCGTAGGCGCTCCTGCCCCTTCTCGTCGGAGGTTCTTGTGGTTCACAACTCTCGTACTCTCGCGCCACCCCGCCTGGTGGCATTGATGGCGCTCCTGCTCACCGTGCTGCTCATGGCCAGCCTTCTCAATCCGTCGGCAGCGCATGCGGCGCCGACGGTGAAGGAGAAGGAGCCGAACGACACCACAGCCACGGCCCAGCGCGTGGACCTCGGCACCACTGTCCAGGGGAAGATCGAGGACCGCGGTTGGGTCACGGACTTCTACAGGTTCTCGGCACCCAAGCCGGGCAAGCTCACGCTCGACCTCCGCTTCGGCGACCACCTGGGGACTGAGGGCGACCTGACACTGAAGATCTTCAACTCCTCGGGGACCCAGATCGAGAGGATCATCCTGACGCCCGCGGATCACAGCGGTGCGAAGCTCCGCAGCTTGGCCATGTTCGTAGAGGCCGGGACCTTCTACGTCTCTCTCGACACCTATCGCTCCCAGTGGTACGGAGCGTCCTACACGCTCAAGACCACCGTGACAGCAATGGCTTCCGAGACGGAGCCCAACGGCACGACGGCGACGGCAGATGTGATCGCGCTGGGACAGAAGACAGTCGGAGCAACACTGGAAGATCCTCATTGGGCCGCGAGGGATAACGACTACTTCCGAGTTGCGCTGTCGAAGCGGACCACAGTGCAGGTGGACTTCCGCTTCGCCTGCAATCTGGGCACGGAGGAGCTGTATCGCCTCCGGCTTCTGGACAACAAGGGCAAGCAGCTCCTGGATCGCGGGCTCACGGGTTCTGAGTGCAACGGCGCTGGCCTGCGGGGGCAGCGGGTCACGGTCCCCGCAGGCAACCTCTACGTCCATATCTCCTCGCGATTCGCCAACGACGTGACGCGGGGCAAGCAGTATTCGCTCACGGTGTCCCCGGCGAGCCCTTTCACGGACGTACGCCCGGGAATGGAGCACTACGACGCGATGGTGTGGATGAAGGAGAGCGGCACCTCGACCGGCTGGTCCGACGGCACCTATCGACCTCTCTCCTCGGTGAACCGCGATGCGATGGCGGCGTTCCTCTACCGTGATGCCGGGTCGCCGAAGGTGACGTTGCCGCGCACCTCCCCGTTCCGGGATCTCAAGCGCACCGACGAGCACTACAAGGCGATCGTCTGGGCGTACCAGAAAGGGATCACCACCGGCTGGGCGACGTCCAAGGGCCGGGAATTCCGGCCGGTGCAGCCCATCGCCCGCGATGCGATGGCGGCATTCCTCTACCGCTACGCGGACTCCCCGAGGTACACCACCCCGAAGGGGGCCTGCTTCACCGATGTGAGGTCGAATCAGCAGTTCGCCAAGGAGATGTGCTGGATGAAGAGCACGGGCATCTCCAAGGGCTGGTCGGATGGTACGTACCGACCGCTGCAGTCGGTCAAGCGTGATGCGATGGCCGCGTTCCTCTACCGCTACACCAGCACCTGAGGTACGACGGGCAAACTCACTGATCGTGATTCCCTGCCGGTGCAGAGCCTGGATGTCCACGCTGCTCCTCTCTAAGAGCATGAGTGGCGGGCCTCCCTGGATGGCTGGTGTGTGGTCAGAGACCACCAGCATCCAGGGAGGCCCGACTCAGTCGACGGAGCGACCCAGACTGGGGAATTTCGGCGAGCAGACCAGGGGAGTTTCAGCGAGCGCCAACACCAGCGCGTCCCCGGCAACCCCACCCGCTCCTACTGCACCACCAAGCTGGTGTCCGTGATGCGTGAGAAGCTCGCGAAGCTGCGACGGACGGGGCGGGTCGAGATCATCGAGTGAGGTCCTTGCGCGGTACGCGACCTTGCCATCGGTGGGTAAGGGCGCGCGGCAAACGCGGTTCGCACGGAAGTAACGACTGAACAACATTCCTGTGAACTTCTCGCGCGGCTGAGCTAGGTCGATCACGTCTCCATCCAGGCACGCGTCGCTAAGTTCCCAGGGATCGCTAAGATCGCAGGAGACTTTCGACCCAGAGGTCGATCCCGGACCGAGCGGAGGAAAGTGCCCAGCCCACGACGTGTGGCGCTCAATGCGCGACTTCTCCTTCAGTCCGCGCTCCAGCATGCGGTGGATGACCCCGCGCTGCTGGTGGTGCAGGTGAGTCGTCGTCTGCCGTTTGCCGTGCGGATTCGAGCAGGGAGAGCGCTGCGCGCCATCGCTTCCGGGGTGCCCGGAGGCATCGGCGCCGCGGCGCTCGGTGCCTTCATGGCCGGGGACGTCAGGGACGCGCAGAACCGCATTGCTGCGGATCCGCACTCCCGTTCGACGATGCACGCCGAGGTATCTGTCCTTCTGGACCGACCCGAGCTGCTCTCCTCCGAGGCCACGGCCACGACCCGCGCCCGCTCCGCATGGTCCCGCGGGGAGATGCGTGAGGCGCTCGAAATTCTGGACGCAGAAGGACGGGGAAGCTCCACCTATGCACAACGACTGCGGAGTGAACTCCAGTTGCTGCGCCCTGGATACCGGTTGGCGGCTCCATCCGCCCCTGCCCTCGCCAGCGCACCCCACCGTGCCGGAGAGCAACTTCGAGTTCTGCACCTGATCACCAACTCACTTCCGTATACGCAGTCCGGGTACTCGCTGCGAACCCACCGGATCCTGCGCGCACTGCAGGAGAGAGGCATGCGCTCGGTGGCGTTGACCCGTACCGGCTATCCCGTGATGGTGGGCAAGATGCTCGCCGACGACACCGACGTCATTGACGGGGTCGAGTACCGCCGCGTGCTTCCCACCGCCCTCGGGACGACCCCGGAGGAGCGCCTGGATCAGGAGGTCAACGTTGCGTTGGACGTGGTGCGGGACCTGCGTCCCCACGTACTGCACGCCACCACCGACTACCGCAATGCCCTCGTCGCGCAAGCGGTGAGCGCCGCCACCGGCATCCCGTGGGTACTCGAGGTGCGCGGTCTCATGGAACAGACCTGGGTCGCTTCCCGCCACACCATGCAAGCGCGTGCAGCGGCCGAGGGGTCCGAGAAGGTTCGCCTGGTCCGGGAGCGCGAAGGCGAGCTCGCACGCAACGCCGCAGCGGTGGTCACCCTCAGTTCCACGATGGCGGAGCAGCTCGTGGAAAGGGGCGTGAAGCGTGACCGCATCACTCTGGTGCCCAACGGGGTGGATGAGGCTCTGTTCGAGGACCATGCCGAGGTGGCCGACGCCCGGCGCGAGGTGGGACTGAACCTCCCAGACGGAGCGTTCGCCGTGGGTGCCGTGAGCGCCCTGGTGGACTACGAGGGATTCGAGACTCTCGTGCGCGCGGCAGCGCGTCTTCTCACGGATCCGAGAACCGCCCCCGACCTCCGCGAAAGGCTCCATGTGGTGATCGTGGGAGACGGCGTCGCAGCTCCCGGTCTCGCCGAGCTCGCCTTCGAGCTCGGCATTCAGGAGAGAGTTCACCTGCCGGGCCGGGTGCCCGTCGCCGAGGCGCGACGCTGGGTCGAATCGCTCGATGTGGTGACGGTGCCGCGATTGGACCGTGCTGTATCCCGTACTGTGACCCCGCAGAAGCCCATTGAGGCCTTGGCGTTGGGTCGCCCTGTGATCCTCAGTGACCTGCCGGCACTTCGGGAGACAGTCACCGATCCCGATGGCGGCGTGCATGCGGTGCTTATGCCGGCTGGCTCTGCGGAGCATTTGGCTGCGGCGATAGCGGAACTCGCAAGTGACGGCGATCTGAGGGAGCGTCTGGCGGCAGGGGGAACGGCGGTGGCCCGCGCACGGACCTGGAGCGCATTGGTGGCACGATACGAGCGAATGTACGGAACGGCGGCATAGGGACGAGATGGCACGACGTGCAACAGACAGCGAGGTGACGAGCATCGCGGAGGTCAAACAGGCTCTCGAGGTGCGTGGCCTCGATTCCAGCGAGCTGCGACCTATCGGGATCCGTCCGCCGCTGGGTGCCTACATCGTGCAGCTCTGGCACCGCAGGGCCTTCATCTGGATGGATTCGCGCCATCGCGCCGCGACGCAGAACGCCAAGAACCGTCTCGGTAATGTCTGGCTCATACTGCGGCCGCTGGTCGATTCCGTCTTCTACTTCATCATCTTCGGTCTCATCCTCGGCGGACGCGGCGACGTCGAGAACTACGCGGCCTTCGTGGTGATCGGGATCCTGACGTACCGCTCGACCGCAGCCGCGATCTCTCAAGGCGTGTCGGCGATGACTGCTGGGAAGTCGATGATCCGGGCCTTCAACTTCCCACGCGCGGCCATCCCCTTGGCGTCAGCGGTGAGGGACACGATGATCTCGGTGATCGCGGTGGTGGTGATGTGCCTGGTGATCTGGATGGTTCCGCCCTTTGCACCACCCACCACGACGTGGGTGTTCCTCCCCCTGATCTTTGCCATCCACAATGTGCTGAACCTGGGGATCCGTTTCTGGGTCGCCCGCCTCGGATTCATCCTTCCGGACATGAGCCAGATCATGTCGGTGATCAGCCGCTTCCTCCTGTACGGCTCCGGAGTGATCTTCCCGATCGAACGCTTCGTGACTCACCCGGTGGCACTTGCGATCATCGAAGCCAACCCACTCTTCCAGGTCATCTCGATCTATCGGTCGCTGCTCATGGACGGGGTCATGCCGCCGCTGAGCACCTGGCTGTTCACCACAGCCGTCACGATGGGGATCCTGATTCTCGGATTCATCTTCTTCTGGCGAGGGGAGGCGAGCTATGGCCGTGAACAACGCTGAGTGGGAGCAGGACAGCGAGAACACCGGGGACGCTCCGACCACCACCCGCTGGGTGGCCCCCGAAGAATCTCCGGTCACGGTTGTCGCCCACAGGCTCCGGATGCGGTACAAGGCCCAGCGCACAGACCGCACGCCGCGCAAAGGCTTGCTGGGGAAAGTCGCGAAGCGCAAGCACATGGTCTCGGTCTCCGCGCTCCGCGGGGTGGATCTCCAGGTGCGCTCCGGGGAGTTCGTCGGCATCATCGGCCGCAACGGTTCCGGTAAGTCGACGCTGCTGCGCGTTCTCGCCGGCGTTGAACCGCCCACCTCGGGCGTGGTGATGACCAGTGCGAGGCCCCAGCTACTGGGCGTGAGCGCGGCGTTGATCCCGGAGCTGACTGGAGCCGAGAACATCAAGCTCGGTTTCCTCGCGATGGGCCTCTCGGAGGAGGAGGCTGAGGAGAGGTTCCCCGCCGCAGCCGATCTCTCTGCCCTCGGCGAGACCATCGACCTGCCGATGCGCACCTACTCATCGGGTATGGGTGCTCGCCTCAAGTTCGCGATCTCGGTCATGGCCGAGCCCAAGATCCTCATGATCGATGAGGCACTCTCCACGGGCGATGCCACGTTCTCCGAGCGGTCGGCCAAGAAGATGGACGACATGCTTGCCGACGCCGGCACAGTGTTCATGGTCAACCACGCCGCCCAGACGATCGAGAACATGTGCTCCCGCGCCATCTGGATGGAGAAGGGCCGCGTTGTGCTCGATGGCGACGCTGTCGACGTGGCACGCAAGTACCGCTGGTTCGCCCACAACCTTGCCCAAGGCAACGAGGAAAAGGCCACCGCGCTGCTCCGCGACGCAATCCTCGAGGGTGAGTCGGTGCGAGCCGCCTCGATGCTCACTCTGCCCGACGAGCCTGAGCCGGAGGAGCCGACTGACAGAGCGCCGGAGCTCGAACCCGACCCCTTCCTGAGCGTCTTCGCCCAGGACATGAAGGCACGGCGCTTCCCCGGCACCGTTCTCCCGAGTGATAGGGACAGCCCTTGATCGCCCCCATCCTGCCCTTACAAACTCCCCTTCCACGACCAATGAAGCACACGACGAGAGGCATCCCGTGGCTATGCGCATCATGACCATCTACGGCACCCGACCCGAGGCGATCAAGGTTGCCCCGATCATCAAGGCGATCGAGGCCGACCCCGATCTAGAGAGCATCACTGTGGTGACGGGCCAGCATCGCGAGATGCTGGATCAGGTCAATACGATGTTCGGGATCGTGCCCGATCACGATATGAACATCATGAGCGCAGGCCAGTCGCTCAACACGATCGTGGCGAAGGTGATTGCGGGGATAGACGGGATTCTCGAGCAGGAGAAGCCGGATGCTGTGATCGTGCAGGGTGATACCTCGACCGTCATGAGCGCCGCGATCGCTTCGTTCAACCGTCAGATCCCGGTGATCCACCTTGAGGCCGGCCTGCGCTCCGGAGACATTAACTCGCCGTTCCCCGAGGAGGCGAACCGGAAGCTGACCAGCCAGATCGCAGCCCTGCACCTCGCGCCCACCTCCACCAGCAAGGCGAACCTGACGCGAGAGGACGTCAGCGAGAACGACATCGTTGTCACCGGCAACAGTGTGATTGACACGCTCATGTTCGCCGCGGCGAGGCTCCGAGTGCCGTTCGAGGATTCTCGCCTCGAGGACCTCCGCTCGGAGAAGGAATCCGGCACTGCCGGACGGGTCCTGCTGGTCACCGCTCACCGCCGTGAAAACCTCGGCTCCGCCATGAAAGACATCGGCCAGGCCGTGGCCGAGCTAGCTCGGAAGTACCCGGACCTCACCGTGGTGTTCCCGATTCACAAGAACCCGAAGGTTCGCGCCGCCATCCGCCCGGCGGTGGAGAATCTCGAGAACGTGTATCTCATCGAGCCCCTCGCCTACGCCGAGTTCACCCAGGTGCTCAGCCTCGCCGATGTGGTCCTCACCGATTCCGGCGGCGTTCAGGAGGAGGCGCCGAGCCTGGGCAAACCTGTGCTCGTGATGCGCGAGAACACCGAGCGTCCGGAGGCCGTGGTGGTAGGCACCGTGAAGCTGATCGGTACACACAAGCAGCGGCTCGTCGACGAAGTTGCGCTTCTTTTCGACTCCGAAGAGGCCTATCTCGGGATGGCGAATGCGGTGAATCCCTACGGAGACGGCCGGGCTGCTCAGCGGACCATCGACGCAATCAAGTGGAAGTTCTCGGGCGGAGACGAACCGGTCGGGTTCGTCGCTAACTGACACACCGCCGACAAAATATTCATGGAGGACTGCGTGCTCGAGCATCATCAACTGGCGGGAACCCTGATCGACGAGCTGGCGTTGAGCATCGACGTGCCGTCGGGTGTCCGAGACATTGTCATAGGAGTCAAGGCTGGCATCAGGGGGCCGGTTACGGACCGACCCGCTCTGATCGCATACAAGCTGATCGATGAGCTGGGGAACGTTTCGGCTCCGAACGGCCATCACTATCGTTCCCCCCATGTCGGGTACTTCTTCTACCTCGAGGTGGAGGAAGGTGATGAAAATCCCCGATCATCCGAGACTGTCAAGGTCCTCTCTGTTCCGCCAGGCGTCGTCAGAATCGAGCTCTCCGGGCGGCATTGGACACGAGGGGTGACGGCCTTCCTGGATGAGCTGGTCGTCGCAGCCGTCCCGGAAGGAGGCCTTGGCGCATCGGAGGACTCTGATGTCCCACAATGGCTCCTGGACGGGGTGCCCCGAAGATTCAGGTCCCGATGGGGCCTGCGTTTCCCGGATCGCGGCCCTGTCGAGCCCGGAAACGGATCAGACCAGATCGCATGGTCGCTGGCGAAGGAGATCGTCGGGGCTCCCCTCGCGTTGGACGCGAATCGCGACGCTTACCGGTCACATGGAAGCAAGGAGGCGCATCGCTTCAAGGTGGCCCTGATCTGCGACGAATTCACATTCAACTCGTTTAGCCCCGAGTTCGAATACGCAATTTTGGAGCCGGGCAACTGGCGGGAGACGCTTGAGGAATTCGAGCCGGACTTCCTGTTCTGTGAGAGTACATGGTCGGGGGTGGATTCTCACCGCCGGCCTTGGCGAGGGCAGGTCTATGCGTCGGTCAAGTTTCCGAGAGAGAATCGCGGCGCCCTTCTCTCCATACTTGCGTACTGTAGGGAGAAATCGATCCCCAGCGTCTTCTGGAACAAGGAGGATCCGACCCACTATCATGACCGGGTGAACGATTTCGTCTCAACCGCTTCGCGCTTCGATTACGTGCTCACGACGGCGGAGGAAGTTCTCGACGAGTACCGCAAGTTCCTTCCGGACGACAGGGTGGGGGTCCTGCAGTTCGCTGCGCAGCCCCGCGATTTCAATCCTCTGCACGTAGGGGAACTGGAGGAGCGAGCCGTCTTCGCTGGCGCGTGGTACGACATTCATGAGCGTCGCTCTGAGACCATGCGGCAGGGTTTTGATTCGGTCCTGGAGGCAGGCATCCCGCTTGTCATTCATGATCGGAACCTCCGCAGCCTGGATCGAGAGACAAACTTTCCGGCGCCCTACGACAGCTTTGTCAGTCCCGCGATCTCGCACAAAGCCACAGCAAAGGTCTACCGCAACAGCAAGTTCGGGCTGAACTTCAATACGGTGACTGATTCCAGGACAATGTTTGCACGGCGCGTCTTCGAGCTTGCTGCGTCGAACGCTCTGGTGGTAAGCAATTTTTCGCCAGGAATCGAGTGCATCTATGGTGACGACGTCTACTTCTACGATCGAACCAGAGAACGCCTGGAAGAATTGACCGAGAAGGATGTTCTTGACAAGACGGCTCGCGCCTTTCGCGTGACGATGACGCACCATACGTACAGGCAGAGATTTGAACAGATCCTTCAATTCCTTGGATTGAAATTTACTTCTAGTCGCCCCGCCCCCACCATGATGTCGATTGTCAGTTCTTTCGGGGATGCTGAAGAGGCGACCAGGGCCTTCCGGGCGCGAAAGCGGGACTTCTCCAGACTTCTGCTCGTAGTTTCGAGGGAAGTCCCGTCCTCTCGCACGGGAAAGTACTACGCGGAATACGCTGGTCCGGACGTCGACGTGGTGTCACAGGAGTTGATCTCGACGGAACGAGTCCCTTCGACTAACTTCCTCCGCACCCCTGACATCATCTGGGTGGATGGAAGTGATGTGCCGGCCGTCCATGAAATCAAGGCCCTCATGATGCACGGCGAGTACAGCAGGCTTCCCATGGGGCTCGGCCACCGCGACAGGCCCGCGATGACGGCTAGAGCGCTAGGCCCGGGTCTTAGACTTTCAGCGATCGATGTCATTCCGGCATTGACGGAGCAATCCACCGTGCGCCCTGTACTCGAGGTAACCCGATGAGCGAGGTAACAATCGTGAACAGACCGGTGGTGGACATCAGTTTCATCGTCCCGATGTACAACGCTGAGGAGAAATTCAGCCGATGCGTTGCGTCACTTCGTGAACTCGAGGCCGCACTCCCTTCGCCTCGGAACGGCGGCGGAAACCTGTCCTTCGAGGCAATCTTCATCGACGACTGTTCCACCGATGCCACCTTCGCACTTCTGTCGGACGCCGCAGAGGCGCACGACCATTGGTACGTGCTGCAGACGCCAAGGAACTCCGGCTCCCCGTCTGCACCGAGAAACTTGGGACTGAGACAGGCCCGGGGCCGATACGTCTTTTTCCTGGACGGAGATGACGAAGTCAATGGAGAGGGCATTCGCGCGGCACTGGAACTCGCGGATGGCTCTTCCCACGATGTCGTCCGCGGACCTGTGCTAGTGCATTACTTGGGCGAGGACCGGCGCGTGCTCATTGATCGCATGTCGCCGGATCATGACGCGAGCGCCGCTGCAATGCTCGAGCTGATCGCGAGGGAGCAGAGCCTGAACTGCTCGGCTCTTTGGCGCAAGGATCTTCTCATCGAGCACCAGTTGGCCTTCGACGAGAGCGTCAAGATGGGCGAGGACATCGTCTTCACAGCGCAGGCCATGTCGCAAGCGCAGAGCATTGGCTACGTTGACACCCCGCTGTTCCATTATCTCCGCCAACCAGGGGGAGGGAACTCCTCCATGCACTACTACTCTGGGCGGGAGCTTCGTGAGCTGGTAACGTCATGGCAAACCGTGGAGGATTGCTTCCTCACGCGCGGCCTGAGTTACTTCGAGCTCCATGGCGAGAAGACGATCAACTACGCTCTCCGGCTAGTCTTCCGTTACCACGATCGCGGCAGCATCGGGTCGGAAGATATGGAGGACTTTTGCGACTTCTTCGTAAGGAACTCAACCAAGCTGTCTAGACTGAAGTTTGCGGACGCCCATGTCGCTGACTTCGTGTCAGTGGTTTCCATCAGAGGGGCGTCAGCATTCTGGGAGATGATGCGCCCTCGGTTACTGATCGCCGGGCACGATCTAAAGTTCATCAAGTCTGCGGTCCCGTTGCTGCGCGAGTGGTTCGAAGTCAGGGTCGACGAGTGGCCTTCCGAGATCATGCATGATGAGCGGCAAAGCAAGCAGCTCCTCGCCTGGGCAGACTACGTGTGGGTTGAGTGGCTGACTGCCGCTTCCGTCTGGTATGCAGAACATGTGCGGCCCACCCAGAAGCTGGTAGTTCGCATGCATCGTTACGAGCTCGGTCGCAGTTATGGTGACCAGATCCCAGTGCACAAGGTGGGAGCATTCGTAGCGATTGCTCCCCATTGCTTGGAAGACATGATCGAGCGGTTCAGTTTCGATCGCGCCAAAGTCCACTATATCCCGAACTTCTATCAGGTTGATTCCTACGATAGGTCTGAGGCGGACGATGAGGGTCGGCTCTTCAGGCTCGCGGTGATCGGTGCGGTCCCCCGCCGTAAAGGTCTACTCAGGGCACTAGAGCTTCTTCGCAGCCTGCGAGAAATTGACCAGCGCTACACTTTGTCGATCTTGGGCAAGGAAGTTTCGGAAATGCCCTGGATCGCGTGGGATCCGCACGAGCAGGCTTACTTCGCCGCATGCGAAGAGTTTGTGCGGGAGAACGGGATGGACGACGCCGTAACGTGGGTCGGATGGACGGATGTGAGGAAGGAAGCTCGTAAGTATGGCTTCGTCCTCTCCACGAGCGAGCATGAAGGCTCTCACGTCGGGCCTGGCGAAGCGTATTGCGCGGGCAATCAGGGCATCTTCCTCAGGTGGCGGGGTGCAGAGTTCGTGTACCCGGAAGAACAGGTTTTCGACACCGTCGAGCAGATGGCCAGTCACGTTCTTAGGATGCGCGATCTGAACGAGTTCAACGTAGTGGCTGAGCAAGGTCGGGAATTCATGAAGGACTCGTACGACATCGGTCGCTTCATCCAACGAGTACGCAGACTGTTTCAGAAGGTGGGATGACATGCCTCTGACCATTGATGGGGGCGCAGTGCCTGCGCAAAAGGGTCTTAGTTTATTCGTGTACGGCTCATGCGTTTCGCGTGATCTGATTGAGATCCCCAGTGTCGACGCGACGTGTATCGATTACGTTGCACGGCAGTCGTGGATCAGTGCCGCAGCGCCGACTGGCATAGCGGACGTAGAGTTCGGCCTCGGTTCCGCGTTCCAACGCCGAATGCTGGCAGGGGACCTCGCTGGCGACGCTCTCGAGCAGCTTCGGCAAGGTGCGGGAAAAGCCGGTGCGATCCTTCTGGACATCGTCGACGACAGATTCGGTGTCTACCCCTGCGGTGCCGGCTTCCTGACGCCTACCGCCGAGTTTCATGCGGCTGGCCTCCGCAACATGCTCGAGCTCGGTGAACACATCCCGTTCGGCACGTCGGAGCATCTGGAACTGTGGACCGCGGCAGCGCGGACGATCTGGTCCGCACTCGGCGAGTACAGGCACAAAGCTTTCCTGCTCGGCGCGAACTTCACGGCGAGGTCCATCGACGGTGCCGAAGTGCCTCAGGCACTCGGGCGGGGCGCCGATGAGTGGAACCGACTCTATCGACCCTATTACGAGCGGGCACGAGACATCGGGTTCCAGACGCTGATGCTTCCAGATTCGCTCGCAGTGACAACTCCTCATCATAGGTGGAATGCCGCTCCGTTCCATTATGTGGAGTTTTCATACGGTTGGTGGTACGAAACTATCCTTCGCAGTCTCGACCGCCAGTCGTCCCATTGAACCTATTGGTGGTAGTGCACTCGATGGCCACGCCTCTATGAAAATCGATCGAAGGAACTGACATGAAGCCAATCGCTGTGGGTGGAATCGCCCAGGACATGGTGGACGACTTCCCGTTCTCCGACGAGAACTCGGGCAACATGATCCACGGCCGCGCCCCGTTCGAGATGTTCAATTCGGCTGTCGATGTGCGCCGGTCCGGGTGGCGGAAGTACTACCAAGCAGGAACGCCCATCGACTTCATCAATGGTCAGTGTTCTCACTATGTCTTCTCTTGCGCGAATTTCCTTCAATTCGGGAATTTTACGGACCGCAAGAGGGCTGCTTACAGCTCGCTCCAGAAGTCCCTTGAGCCGGTAGAGGTCCCATTGGTGATCTTCGGGCTCGGTGCCCAGGCTCCCGCGTCTGGGGAAATATCTCCGGACGGCATTCCTCCTGAGGCTGTGGAGTTCATGAAATTCCTTGGCGAGAAATGCGAGGTAATCAGTGTTCGTGGCGAATTTACGGCGCGAGTGTTCCGTGAACTGGCTGGTGTTGAGAACACTCTCGTCACTGGGTGTCCTTCCTTCTTCCAGCGACCCGACGCGTTCGCCGAGCTGAAGGAGTACCTGAAGGGGCCTCGGGAAGGGGTTCTCTTCTACAACGCCACGCACTTGCGCTCCAAGGAAGAGCGAGTTTTAATGCAACGAGCGATCCTCGAACACCAGTACTGGTTGGAGGTGCATTCTGCCGAGATTCACCGATTCCATGTCGACGCGATGACTGATCCGGAGCTCGCAGAGCCGCCACTGCCACTTCACTACATGCTCGCTGGAACAGCGCCGGACGTTCGCCGTGACGAACTCGTCGCCTACTTCGCCCACCGCTATCGGATCTTCCGCGATACCCGTCCGTGGTATCAGTTCAACAAGGAGTATGTCCGACTGAGTTATGGAACCAGGTTCCATGGGAACATGGCGGCCCTGCTCGCAGGCCGGCCGGGCCTCTGGCTGACGCACGACTCGCGGACGGCCGAACTCACCCGCACGCTTCACCTCCCTGCGCTCACCGTCTCCGACGCTGCCTCGATGACGACCGAGGAGATCGAGAACTCCGTGGACTTCGATCCAATGTTCGAAGCGCTTCCGAAACTGTTCGAGACCTTCAACGAGTACCTCGCGACGTACGGGCTCCCTCAGAGGAAGCTCTCCCTGTGATGGCGGGCGGCGGTATGCCGGTCCTCAGCCCCAGGTATCTCGCAGATGGAGTGGCGCGAGATCTTCTTGACGTCCCGCCGACTCCGGAGGGGTTCGACCTGCTTGCGAGCTCATATGACAATGCCGGGAACACGATTCACGCCGAGAGCCCGTTCTCTCTGTGGGACGACGGGGCAGGGGCTGTCCTTGACGGGCGGCGACTTCGGCACCGCACCGGTATGACATTCGGGGACACCGTCACTTTCGCCAACGAGTATGCGGACAAGTTCCTCCTGTCGGCCGCGAACTTCATCCAGTTCGACGGGTTCTCGGAGGCTCGCCGCGCCGCTTACCGCAGGCTGGGGGACGATCTCTCGCGCCTGGAGATCCCGCTCGTTGTGCTTGGCCTAGGGGTACAGGCTCCGCAGAGGTGGAACCCGCTGGAACACCAGCTGCCAGCGGAAGCGGTCCAGCTGTTGAAGGTGATAGGCGAAAAGAGCAAGGTGGTGTCGGTCCGTGGCGAGTTCTCAGCGAGCATCCTGCGTGACTATGCGGGCGTACGGAATGTGATGGTGACGGGGTGCCCATCGTTCTTCCAGCGCCCTCAGGCCTTCGGTGAGTTGAGGCAGTTCCTGCGAGGGGATCGTCGCGGCGCAACCTCATTCTCGATCACTAACCTGTCGAAGCCGGCAGAGCTCGACCTCCTTCGTCGGGCGGTTCGTGAACGGCAACTGTTCGTCGACGTCCACGAAGGTCCTCTCGCTGGGTTTGTTCGCGCCCTGGCGCGGGACCCG
>NZ_JBQSWK010000014.1:0-117680 GCF_052377065.1 Brachybacterium sp. AOP42-C2-15 | reverse complement strand
TTCCCACTGCGGCAGCCCCTCCGGCGCCACACCACGACTGGCCGAAGACGACTGCCCGACACCGGGCCCGGCAGGCGGGTCACCGGCAGGGGCATCCTCGCGCGGAGGGATCCCGGCCGGCGGCTCGCCCGCCGCGTCCGCGTCAGCGAACCGGTCCTCCTCGAACTCACCCACCGAAACCCCTCCACCCACACACCAGAAACCCCATGAACCACGTCTGCGATATTCCCCAATACTAATTCCCAAGCCCTGCCTACTGAAGGGTCAGAACGAAATGGGGATGAACCTGTGGATAACCCATAGGTGTGGAGGAACGGTCGTCGGGAAAGATGTCGTGGCACAGTGACGACCCAGGTCAGATCCATGACCGTCGCCCGCCGTGAGGACCGATGAGCTGACCAGCACAGATACGACACTGCGGACCACGCGAATATTTAATGACGCAGCGGAAGGCGCATTTTAGAATGGATGCCGATTTGTCAAGAAGCGCCAACGAAATGTGGATAACTCGCTCTGGGGAGGGCCCGTGCGTTGCCGCCAGGCCCATCGGCACTGCGAGATATGTCCGGCACCTGAACATTTCAGGCATCTGGACATTCCAGGTCTCTCGACATACCAAGCGTCGGGATGTGCCAAACATCGGGATTAGTCAGGCATACGACCAGTTGTCCGGGCAGATTGGCGGCGGGATGGCAGGGCGTCGAGCCCCAGACGTGGCAAGAGACGTCCGCCGCAGCCCGACAGGGCCCGGCGAGACATGCCGGACCCCCGTCCCGCCAGCTCAGCAGGCGCCCCACCAACTCGGCAGGCAGCCCCGGCCCAGCAGGCACTCCCGGCCCAGCGGGCGCCCCGCCGTCTCGGCAGGCACACCTTCCGTTCCTCCCGCGTACGCACGCACGCCTGCCACTCCAGCTGACCGATCCCGGTCAGCGGCAGCGGCAGCTCACGTCGCCTGCGCGACGCTCCCCACCCGCGCCCTTGCGAGGATCTGCCTGGCCGCGACGTCCGCGCCGGCCAGCAGCGGTGACGCCACGCCAGGGGTCGCGCCGATCGCGGATCCCGGCTGGGTGGACGCAGCGGGGATCCCGAGCACCACCACGGACTCATCCACCGTGCCGTCGGCCGCGACGAGGTTGTGGCCGCCGTGCGCGTCCTCGCAGATCTCGGCGCGGGTGGCCTCCATGCTGTGGGTCTGCACCCCGTCCACCGCATGGACGCGGGCACGGCCCGAATCGAGCAGGGCGCGCAGCAGCGGATCGCTGGTCTGCGGGATCCTCCCCTTGGACATCCTGGTCTCCAGCAGCACCGAAGAGGTGACCACGCGGCCGGTGATCGGTGAGGCGGCGCGGAAGAGCCCGGCGGTCTCGTCGGCCTCGATCACCAGCTCGGGACCGATCAGCTCCACCACCCCGGCTTCGATCAGCGCGAGCACGAGGCGAACCCGCTCGGCGGGCGGTCCGGAGGCCAGGGCGAGGGAGTCCCCGTCGAACCAGCCCAGCACATCACGGGCGAGAGATTCGCCGGTGAAGACGCCGTGCCTGGTGAGGCGGCCGATGCTGCGACGCAGCGACCCCATGGCGCCGTTGACCGCGGCACGCGGGTGCCGCCAGGGATCGGACATCGAGCCCAGCTCGTCGGCGATCAGCCGACGCACCAGCTGCGACCAGCCCTTCTCCCCGACCGGTTCACCGTGGGTGGGGCGGTGCAGCTCGTCGAGGGTCCAGGCCCACCGCGGATCTGGGACCGCCCCCGAGAGCACGGCATCGACCTCGTCCTGGGTGTCGGCGACGTCCAGGCCCGGGAGCCACTCCCCGGCCACTGCGTCGGGAGCGACCTCGGTGAGGGCGTCGAGGTAGACATGGGCGAACTCCCGGGCGAGCACCGGCCAGACCTCGCTGCGGAAGTCCACGTCGGATCGCGTCGTCAGTGCATCGAACCACTCCGCGCTCGCCCATCGCGGCACGAAGGGACGCACCGAGCGGCCGCCGTCGGGCTTGGATCGGTAGGGGACGCCGCGCCGCGACCCGACCACCAGCTGCGGTTCGAGCCCGCTGGGATGGTAGCGAAGGCGTCCGCGGGCATCGCCGTCCACCAGGGTGAACTCGCCGCCCCATTCGGCGGCGAGCTGCCCGATCACGTCGAAGAAGTTCGCTCCCAGGCCCCGCACCAGCACGGGCTCGCCCGCCGGCAGACCGGTGTACGTGCGTTCGGCGGGCATGCCGGGCTCGACGTAGCGCAGCGCGAAGCGATCGGCGAAGTCGACCAGAGCGGTGACATCGTGGCTGCGCTGCGACTGGACCATGCCCTGGGCGAGCACCACGGTGGGCGCGGCCAGTCGGCGTCCGTCACGGAGGACCACGACGGTCTCCTCCCCCAGCTGCTCGAGGTCGACCGCGAGGCCCACCACCTCGGTCACCTCGACCGCGCCGGTGGCGATCGCGGCGTCGAGCTGGTCGCGGAAGTACACGCCCTGCAGGCGCCGGGTCGGGAAGGTCGCCCCGGTGAGCTCTGAGGCCTCGGTGAGAACCCACTCCCCCGCCGGATGGCCGCCTTCGGCGCGGACGCGGCGGGCCCAGTCCACCAGGTCAGGCCCGGGTGCGGCGGGCCCGCTCATCCGGGTGGAGTCGTCGGGATGGACCGTCGTGGCGTCGGCCTGGGTGTTGTTCAGGTACTGGGCGGGCTGGTCGATCAGCCAGGTCGCTCCGGGGCCGACGGCCATCGCGTCGACGACTGCGAGGCGCGCGGGCCCGGCGCCGGAGGTGGCGACGCGGGCTGCCGTGCGCAGCACGGTGGCCACTCCGCGTGGCCCGCCGCCGACGATCACCGCATCGAAGCGGTCCGGCAGGGCGGTGCTCATCGGAGGGCGGCGGGGACCAGGTCCGGGCGCACCGCGTCCTCAGGGTCCTCGGCGTTCTCGACGTCCGGTTCGTCGAGTCGGCTGCCGGTGCGGGTGAATCCGGCCGCGTCGACCCGGGGGCGCACCTCGACGGCGTCATCCCGCTCGGACACCTCGACGTCGACCTCGTAGACGGAACGCAGGATCGGGCCCTGCAGTGCCTGCGCCGGTGCACCGTCGGCGACCAGATGGCCGCCGTGCAGAACGATCACCTGATCGCAGTAGCGCGCGGCGTGGTTGAGGTCGTGGATCGCGATCAGGGCGCTGATGCCCTCCTCGCGGGTGATCCGACGCACCAGCTGCAGAGTCTCGATCTGATAGCGCAGGTCCAGGGCAGAGGTCGGCTCATCGAGCAGCAGCACGCGGGGATCCTGGGCAAGGGCACGAGCGATCATCGCGCGCTGAGCCTGCCCGCCGGAGAGCTCGGACATCGACTGCTCGGCGATGTCGCTCAGGCCCATCCGCACGATCGCGTCCTCGACCTTCGCCCGGTCCGCGACGCCGGGGGCGATCCCGAAGTGCGGGGTGCGGCCCAGCATCACAGCCTCGCGCACGGTGAGATCGAAGGGGGCATCGCCCGCCTGCGGCACATAGGCCACGAGCCGGGCGAGCTCGCGGCGACCGAGGCTCGCGATGTCGCAACCTTCCACGGCGATGCGGCCGGTCTTCGCGCGGTGCACCCCGGCGAGAGCCTTGACCATCGTGGACTTGCCGGAGCCGTTGGGGCCCAGCAGGGCGCAGAACGTCCCGGCGGAGACGTCGAAGGAGATGTCCTCGAGGATCCTGCGGGTGCCGTAGGAGAAGGACAGGTCGGTGACGGAGAGACTCACTTCAGGGTGTTCCTTCGCGTGAGGATGAGATAGATGAACACGGGGCCGCCGATGAAGGCCACCACGATACCGACGGGCACGACCGCCGGCGCGATGACGGTGCGGCCCACCGCGTCGGCGACCAGCAGCAGCAGCCCGCCGGAGAGAGCGGCGAAGGGCAGCAGGTGGCGGTGGTCGGCACCGATCGCGAGACGCGCGATATGCGGGCCGACGAGGCCCACGAAGCCGATGATCCCGCAGAAGGAGACCACCACCGCAGCGAGCACGACCGACAGCGCGATCAGTCCGATCCGCACCGGGCCGACGTTGACGCCGAAGCTGCGAGCGGCATCGTCCCCCGCGAAGGCGATCGCGTTGAGATCCCGGGAGAAGAACAGCGTCACCGGAATCGCGATCACGGTGAACGTGCCGACGATCAGCACGTCGTTCCAGGTGGCGTCGTTCACCGAGCCGAAGGTCCAGCGGATGATGGCCTGCAGGGTGTTCTCGTTCGCGGTGAACTGCAGGGCCGAGGTGAGCGCTTCGAAGATCTGGGTCATCGCGATGCCGAGCAGCAGCAGGGTGGCCACGGCCATCCGGCGGGCGGTGGCGATGCCGAGCACGACGGCGGAGACCGTCAGCGCCATGATCATCGCACCGGCGATCGTCGCCCACACCGGCAACTGGTTGGTGCCGGCCAGGGTGATGACCAGCGCCGCGCCGAAGGCCGCGGCCGGGGAGACGCCGAGGGTGAACGGGCTGACCAGCGGGTTCCGCAGCAGTCTCTGCATGAGCACGCCGGAGACCGACAGCGCGGCCCCCGCGGCGAAGGCGAGCAGCACCCGCGGCAGCCGCAGCTGGGTGATGACGGCATAGGTGGAGGCGAAGTCGGCGCTGATGGTGCCGCCGACGATGCTCACCTGGAGCGAGCGGAGCACATCGCCGAAGCCCACCCCGGCGGTGCCGATGGTGACCGCGGCGATCAGGGCGAGAACGGAGACCACCACGCCGACGGCGAGGACGAGCGACTTGCGCAGCTCCCTGCCTCGCGCGGGATCCGTCGGCGCCGGGGCGGGTGCGGGCACCTGCGGGGGCTGCTTCTGCAGCGTCGCGGTCATGCCTGCGGTCCCTGCACATAGGCGGCCGGGTCGGTCAGTTCGGTGTCCTGGAACTCGGTCACCCAGCGGGTGAGGTAGTCATCGGGCACGACGCCGTCCATCTCCTCGGGATGCAGCCAGGCGCCGAGGTAGAGCGCGCCGATCGACTTCCCCAGCGCGCTGGTCGCCCAGCCGTTGGCGATCGCGACGCGTCCCTCGGCGATCGCGCTCAGTCCCGCCCAGCCGGGACGGCCGGCGAGGTCCTCGCGCAGCGCGTCGAAGCGGTCGACGGGTTCGGCAGAGGGCTCGAACTCGTGCATCACGAACTGCGGGTCCCGCAGCACAACCTCGGTGGGATCGACCGTCAGCTCCTCCTGGGCGTCGCCCCCGGAGGCGTCATCGAAGATGTTGGAGCCGCCGGCCGCTTCGATCATGGCGTGGAAGCCGGAGCCGGGCAGGGTGGTCAGGTACGGCTCGACCGTCTCGAAGTACACCGGGACCGGCTCCACGTCCGTCAGACGCTCCTCCAGGATGCCCGCGATCTCGGCACGGAAGTCGAGGACCGCCTGGGCGCCCTCCTCGAGCCCGAAGACCTGACCGAGCAGGGCGAGGGTCTCGTCGACCACCTCGGTGTCCCAGGCGGTGGCGATGAGGACGGGGATGTCGAAGGCGGAGAGCTGCTCGAGCGCCTCCTGCCAGACGGCGTTGCGCGGGAGGATCACGACGTCGGGCCGGAGCTCGGCGATGGCCTCGTAGTTGAGCTGGTCCAGCCCCTCGGCGATCACCTGGTCCTCGGCGAGCTCGAGATAGGGCAGGCGGTCCAGGGAGGCGCGGTCCACGCCGACGACGCGATCGCCGGCACCGATGGCCCGGACGAACTCGTTGGAATAGCTGTTGACGACGACGGCGGTCTGCGCGGGGCCGGGCAGGACCACCTCGCGGTCCTGGTCGTCGACGACGGTGAGCTGCTCGGAGGCGTCGGACTGTCCCTCGACGGTGACCTCGCCGCAGGCGGCGAGGCCGAGGACGGGCAGGGAGACGAGAGCGGTGCCGAGGAGGGTGCGGCGACGGAGGGAGGCGGTGGTCATGGGTCCTTCTTCAGTGTGTCAGGCGGAGACGGGGAGTGCGGAGTCGACCAGCGAGGGATCGCCGAGGCTGAGCATGAGGCGGTTCGCCCAGGCGAAGAAGCCGGCGGCGGTGACCAGGTCGGTGATCTCCGCATCGCTCAGGCCCAGCTCGCGCAGATCGCTGATCCGCGGGGCGCCCAGGGTGGGGCGGGGGCGGGACAGCTCGGCGGCCGCGTCGATGATCGCGCTCCAGCGGTCGTCCTGGCCGTCGGCCAGCGGGGAGAGCTGCGCAGCGATCCAGTCGCCGTCGCGCTCGAGGGCGACAGCGAGCAGGGCGTCGACATCCTCCTCGCGCTTGGAGAAGCCGGCGGCCTTCCGCGCATGCACGGAGGCGCAGTAGATGCAGTCGTTGACCTTGCTGGTCACGGCGGCGGCGAGTTCGCGCTCGGCCTTGGGCAGTCCGTCGCGGGGAAGGAAGATCGCGTTGTCGAGCTCGCTGCGAGCTCGCGTGATGCCGGGGGTCAGGGAGAGCATCCGGAAGTAGACGCTGTTCACGCTCGCCTTGGAGGCGAAGGAGTCGCGCTGCTCGTCCGTCAGCTCGTCCTCGGCGGGCACCTCGATCCACGGCTCCCACTGGAGCTGGTCGCGGGTGAACGCCGCGGGGCGGGTGCGTCCGGTGGGGGTGGTGCCGCCATGCTGCGCGGCGCGGCCGCGGGAGCGCGGGGTGCGCGTCGGGGCGTCGGCGGTCGGCAGGTCGAGTCCGTGCAGCGCGGCGAGGCCGGCGACCAATCGCTGGAGGTAGCTCTCGAAGGCGACCAGCTGGCTGATCAGCACCACGGTGCGGGAATCGTGGCCGACGGCCGTGAGCTGCTGCTGGTCGGCGAGGGTGGCGAGCGCCGGGGAGATCGAGAGCAGATCCACCTGGTCGCGCAGCGCGGCGAGCGCAGGATCGCTGGAGAGCGGGTCGGCGGCGGTCAGCTCCGGGGAGGCGCCCTGGGTCCGGTGCCAGTCCGCGAGCACGCCGCTGCCCTGCCAGTCCGCGGTGACTGCGGCCAGCGCGTGCAGCACGGAAGCGGGGAGCGCCTGCGGTGCGCGGTAGAGCGCGTCATACGCGCTGCGGGTCTGGGCGAGGACCTCCGGGCGCACGGTCACGAGCGCCCCGCTCGCCTCGGGGGCTCCGGTGAGGACCGCGTCGAGGATCTGGTGGGCGTCGAAGGACTGCTGCGCATCGGACATGCGCTCATCTTATGCGCTACCCAAGCACCCCTAAGGATTGGAGTCGTGTGGAAGCAGTCACGCCTCCTCGAATGCTGAGGACACCCGACCCTCGCACCTCACCCGTGCCGCCCGTCCCGTCCGAGGTCGCGCGGTATCCTCGCCGTGAGCTCGTGCGCCATGTGCACGGCGATCAAGGAGGACCATGGCGCCCACGATGAAGGAGGTCGCGGCTCGAGCAGGCGTGTCGACGAAGACCGTCTCCCGCGTCGTGAATCACCATCCGAGCATCAGCGATGCGGTCCGCGAACGGGTCCGTCGGGCGATCGAGGAGCTCGACTGGACGCCCAATGCGCATGCGCGCTCCCTGCGCACCGGTCGTACGGGGCTGATCGGCCTGTCCCTGGTGGATCTCAAGGCACCGATCACGGCGCGTCTGGCCCAGGCATTGGTCATCGAGGCCGAGCGGCAGGGGCTGCGCGTCTCCATCGAGCCCTCCCGCGGGCGGAGCGAACGCATCGCGCAGACGTTCGCCTCCCGGGGCGCCCTCTTCGACGCGGTGGTCCATATCGGTCCGCTCCCCCGGGGCTGCGAGCCCCCAGCATTCACCCCGGAGCGTCCGGTCGTCGGCCTGTGCACGGCGTCGGATCCTGAGGATCCCGCCGTGCTGGACTCGATCGACAGCGATGATGCGGGCGCAGCATCAGCCCTCACCCGGCACCTGCAGCGGATCCATCATCATGACGTGGTGCTGCTGGGCCGCGAGGCGGAGCTGCCCGACACCTTCCTCGACGAGCTCGCCCGTTCCTTTCCCGACGCGCCCGTGCTCCGCCCCGAGGCCCGTCCCGGATCTCGCTCCACCCACGTCGCCGATCGCGCGGCCGGTCGGGCGCTGGCAGCACTCGCCCTGGAGCGGCATCCCTGGGCCCGGGCACTGGTCTGCGCCGATGACGAGCTCGCGATCGGCGCTCTGTCGCTGCTGCATGACAGGGCGCTCGAGGTCCCAGCCCAGGTCGCTCTGACCGGTTACGGCAACATCGACGACGGACGGTTCTCCACCCCCTCCCTGACCACTGTCGACCTCGACCTGCCCGAGATCGCCCGACGCGCCATCGAGCTGATCTCCCGGCGCACCGCCGGGGATCGCAGCGCGCCGCAGCGTGCCGTGGTGCCGACCACCCTGCTCCGTGCGGAGTCGACCCTCGGGGCCAGCCATGTCGAGCACTGGGGGTCGAGATGACGCAGGTGACCCTCGCCGATGTCGCCGCGGCCGCGGGGGTCTCCACGGCGACCGTCTCCCATGTGCTGCGTGCACCGGAGCGCACCGACGGGACGATCCGGGTCTCCGCGAGGACTCGGGAGACGGTGCATCGCGTTGCGCGCGAGCTGGGTTATGTGCCCTCGGCCGCAGGGCGCGGACTGGCACTGGGCACGGCCGAGCGCATCGCGATCATGGTGCCCAATCTGGTCCAGCCGTACTTCGCGAGGATGGCCGAGGCGCTGATCCTCGCACTCGAGGAGCGCGGCCTGAGCACCACCCTGCGGCTCGCCCTCGATGCCGCGGCGGAACGGGATGCAGTGCTGGGCCGCACCACCCAGGATGTCGCCGGCGTGATCATCTGCCCGCATTTCCTCTCCGGGGAGCTTCTCGCCGGCGCAGCCCCCGCGCTGCCGACGGTCCAGGTGGGAGGCGCGCCCACCCCGGGGATCGATGCCGTGGTGATGGCAGAGCAGGAAGGGTTCCTCACGGCGACCAGGCATCTGATCGATCGCGGCCGGCGACGGATCGCCTATGTGGCCGACCCCTGGCTGCCCTCCCACGAAGGGCTCCGCTATCTCGGATATCTCGAGGCCCACACGGAGCGTGGCCTCGAGGTCGACGATGCCCTGGCCATCCAGGGCACGGACTGGGACCGCCGCGAGACCGGGCTGGAGGCGATGGTCGGCCTGCTGCGCTCCGGCGCCCCGTTCGATGCGGTCATGTGCATCAATGACGCGGCCGCCGTCGGCGCGATGCGCGCCGCCTCGCTCGCCGGCCTCCGGATCCCGCAGGACGTCGCCTTCACCGGCTTCGACAACACGGAGGAAGCCGCCTTCACCACCCCTCCTCTGACCTCGGTGGACCCGGGGGTGCCGGAGATGGCGCAGCGGGCGGTCGCGATGCTGCTCGCACGGTTGGAGGGCGAGAGCGGTCCGGCCCGGCGCGAAAGCGCACCGCTCGAGCTGATCGTCCGCGCATCCACCGGCGACTGACCCCGCCCTCCGGGGCCCGCGACCCCGAGGAGCGGATACCGACCGGACAGGATCTCTTTTCAACGTTGTGTCTCCTATTGACATCGCTTAATCTCGCGTTCAGGATGGCCTGCATCACATCTCGATGAGGAGTCCTCCGTTGCCTGTCCTTCCCCCGCGCTCCACCCGTCGTCCGGCGCCCGCCCTCCCTCGTGCCGAACGCCATGAGGGGCTCCGCCCGCTGGATCTCTCCGAGGTGGTGCTGCACCCGCGAGGCAGCCTCGGCGCCTGGCAGGAGCTGAACGCCTCCGCCACCATCCCCCACTGCATCGAGCAGCTCGAGAGCTCCGGGGTGATCGACAACTTCCGGCGGCTGGTCGGGGAATCCGGCGCGAAGCATCGCGGCTTCGTCTTCGCCGACTCGGACCTCTACAAGGTCATCGAAGCCGTCGCCTGGGAGATCGGCCGCTCCGGCACCACCGCGCACAACGCCTGGCTCGACGAGATGATCGCGCTGATCGCCCGGACCCAGGAGCCCAGCGGCTACCTGCACACCTGGATCCAGGGCGTGCAGCCGGAGAAGAAGTTCTCGGAGCTGCACTGGACGCACGAGCTGTATGTGCTCGGCCATTGGCTGCAGGCGGGGATCGCGCTGGCCCGCACCACCGAGCGCACCGAGCTGCTCGACCTCGCGGTGCGCTTCGTGGACCTGGTGGACCGTCGCTTCGGGCCCGGCCGCGAGGACGGCATCCCGGGTCACCCCGAGATCGAGACCGCCCTGGTGGAGCTGTACCGCCACACCGGTGAGGAGCGCCATCTGGAACTCGCCCAGCACCTGGTGGATCAGCGCGGACGCGACATCCTCCCCGGCGGGGGCTTCGGCTCCCACTACTTCCAGGACCATCTGCCGGTACGGGAGGCCGTGGATCCCACCGGTCACGCAGTGCGTCAGCTGTACCTGAACGCGGGCGTGAGCGACCTCTTCCTCGAGACCGGCGAAGCCGCACTGGGTGAGGTCATGGACGAGCAGTGGGATCGGGTCCACACCCGCAAGATGTACCTCTCGGGGGCCTTCGGGTCGCGTCACCGCGATGAGTCCTTCGGCAACGACCACGAGCTGCCCTCGGACCGTGCCTACGCGGAGACCTGCGCGACCATCGCGGATCTCCACTGGACCTGGCGCATGATGCTCTCCGGCGACGATCCCCGCCACGGAGACGTCATCGAGCGGGAGATCCACAACGCGCTGGCCGCCTCCCTGGACGCGACCGGCACCCGCTTCTTCTACTCGAATCCGCTGCAGCGCAGGCCGGACCGGTTCGACGAGGAGAACGCACCGGCCGAACGACGCCCGTGGTACTCCTGCGCCTGCTGCCCGCCGAACATCGCCCGCACCATCGCCCAGCTCGGAGCCTATGTCGCCGCCTGGCGCTCAGGGGACGCGGGGCCGAGCCTCGAGTTGCTCCAGCTCACTGACATGTCCATCACCCTCCCTGCCGAGCTGGGTACCGGCACCCTCCACGTGGAGACCGACTATCCCGCCTCCGGCGTCCTCGGCCTGCGCCTGTCGCCGCTGACCGCCGCCGCTGGCGCGCGCCTCGGGGTGCGGATCCCGGGCTGGGTGCGCAGCGGCTCGGTCTCCTCGGCCGACGGGGTTCAGCGCCCTCTGCGCGACGAGGAGCTCTCGGCCCAGCGACTCGAGCTCGCCCTCGAGGACGTCGACGGCATGACGCTCACCCTGGATATGCCCCCGCGCTGGACGACCTCGCACCCCCGCGTGGATGCCACCCGTGGATGCGTGGCTCTCGAGCGAGGACCGATCGTCCACTGCCTCGAGCAGGTCGATCTGCCGAACGGGATCGGGGTCGATGACCTCGTCGTCCCCGCCGAGGCGACGGCGAGCGCGAGGGATGACGGGAGCCTCGAGATCTCGCTGCTGCACCGGCCCGACGGCGGGGAGCTCTACCGCTCCGCCGACGGCGCGCACCTGCCCCGCCCCGGCGAGAAGCAGATCACCGTCGCCACGACGCCCTTCTCCCGCTGGGGCAATCGCGGGTCCGGCGCCATGCGCATCTGGCTCCCGCGCGAGCACTGAACCCCTCCGTCCCATCCATCCCACCCCACCCCACCCCTTCAGGAGACAAAGATGTCGATCCACCGCCCCACCCCTGCCCGTCGCGGCCCCCGTCGGCGCACCGTCCTCGGCGGGCTCGCCGCCACCGCTGCCGTCGGCAGCACGCTCGGTCTGAGCGCCTGCGGCGGGAATGCCAGCAGCAAGGAGGGTGAGCTGCGGATCCTCGTCGTCAAGCACGCCCTGACCAAGCCCATGGCCGAGATGGGCTGGACCGCCGCCCTCGAGGAAGCCGCCGGGATGCCGATCGTGTGGGAGGAGGTCTCCGCGGACTGGGACCAGAAGAAGTCCACGATGCTCGCCGCCGGCGACATCCCGGATCTGGTCGTCGGCACCCAGGCCATCAACGACACAGATCTCGCCACCTACGGCTCACTCTTCGCGAATCTCGCCGAGTCTCTCGACGCCCTCCCCAATGTGACCGCCATGCTGGAGGAGAAGCCGGAGCTGAAGGCACTGGCCACCCAGCCCACCGGCGAGATCTGGTCGGTACCGGGATACAAGCGGTTCTGGCCGCCCACCGTGCAGCACCAGTACATCAACGCGCAGTGGTTGGACACGCTCGGCCTCGAGATGCCCACCAGCTGGGATGAGCTGTTCGACGTGCTCGTCGCCTTCAAGGAGGGCGATCCGACCGGCACCGGCGCCGAGGTGCTGCCGATGGACTGGAGCCCGGTGGGCACCGGCGGCTTCGGCTACTTCCAGTCGATCCTGCTGCTGGGCAGCATGGGCCTTCCCCTCGCCGGCGGCGGTGGCCAGGGCTACTACCTGCAGGACGGTGTGGTCGGCAACTTCCTCACGGATGATCGCTACCGCGAGGTGGTCACCTTCCTCGCCCGCTGCCAGGAAGCCGGACTGCTCTCCAGCGAGGTGATGACCCAGGACTACTCCGCGTATCAGTCGGTGGCCCGTGGCCCCGGTGATGGCGTGGCGAGCGTCGGCTTCACCTGGGGCTGGACCCGCTCGGACAGGTTCGGACCCGAGATCTACGAGCAGTACGAGGCGATCGGGGTGCTCGAGCACGCGGCAGGCCAGTCCGAACCGGTCACCTGGAGCTTCGACCAGTACGGCGAGAATTTCCCGGGCAACCAGGTGGCGCTCTCCGCGAACTCCAAGAACAAGGATGCCGCGCTCAAGGTCATCGACACCTTCTACGACCAGGAGATCTCGATCCAGGTCCTGTTCGGGGACATCGGCCCGAACATCGAGAAGACCGGTGAGAACTCCTACAAGGTGCTGCCTGCGGCTGATGGCACGGACCCGTCGACCTGGAAGTGGACCTCGACCCTCGCCGACAACGGGCCCCTGTGGATCCGGGACACGATCGAGGTCGAGCTGCCCACCGACCTCCAGGAAGCGGTGGACGAGTCCGTGCCGCTGCAGCCTGCGATCGACAACATGGATCTCGAGGCCGACGTCTACCCGGGCCTGTTCATCAAGATGAGCAAGGAGGACCTCAATGCCATGAGCTTGGTGGACACCACGCTGATGAACACCGCGATGACCCGATTCGCCGAGTGGGTCACCTCAGGCGGCATCGACGAGGGCTGGGACGAGTACGTGGCCACGATCGAGGAGACCGGCGTGGCCGAGAACATCGCGACGCGGCAGAAGTACTACGACGACTACATGAAGTCCACGTCGTGAGCGCCCGGACCACCATGGATGCGGTGTCGGAGTCGGCCGGCCCGCGCAGGCAGCGGCCCGACGGCGCCCCGTCCTCCGCGGAAAGAAAGTCCCGAGCGCGCTCGAAGGTGCGTCGCCACCTGGGCCGGTACTGGCAGTTGTGGGTGATGCTGGCGCCCGCGCTGGGGTTCCTCATCGTGTTCGCCTATGTGCCGATGTACGGGATCCAGCTGGCATTCCGTGAATTCGACTTCGCCAAGGGGCTCACCGGTGGAGAGTGGGTGGGGCTGAAGTACTTCATCCAGTTCTTCGAGAGCCCGCTGTTCGGTGACCTCATGCGCAACACGGTCATGATCAGCTTGGCCACGCTGGTGCTGGGCTTCCTCACGCCGATCGCGCTGGCGCTGGTGATCAACCAGATCCTCCACTCGCGGCTGAGAAGGATCGTGCAGACGGTGACCTACCTGCCGCACTTCATCTCGATCGTGGTGATCGTGGGGATGCTGCAGGTGTTCCTCTCCCCCAGCACCGGCCTGATCACCCGCTTCCTCGCCTTCTTCGGCCTGGAGGACGTCAACTTCCTCGGGAGCACCAGCGCCTTCGTCCCCGTGTACGTGCTCTCGGACATCTGGCAGCACACCGGCTGGAACAGCATCATCTATCTCGCGGCGCTGGCCGGGGTGAACACCCAGCTGTACGAGGCGGCACGCATCGACGGCGCCTCACGGCTGCAGATCATCCGCAATGTCGACATCCCGGCCCTGGTGCCCACGATGATCATCCTGCTGATCCTGAACATGGGCGGTGTGCTGAACACCGGCTTCGAGAAGGTGTTCCTGATGCAGAACACGCTGAACCTCCCGGTCTCGGAGGTCATCGCGACCTACACCTACAAGATCGGCATCCTCTCCAGCCAGTTCAGCTACTCCACGGCGATCGGGCTGTTCAACACCATCATCAACTTCGCGTTCCTGGTGATCGCCAACCAGATCTCCAAGCGCGCCTCCGACACGAGCCTGTGGTGAGGGGCCCCATGACCACCGAGACGACTGAGACGACTGAACGCGCTGCCGCCCGCAGCTCCCCGCGCCGTCTGGGCCGGCGCCTGACGGGCAATGACATGGTCTTCACCGTCGTGATCGCCCTGATCTGCGCGACGGTCCTGTTCGCGACGCTCTACCCGCTGTACTTCGTCATGATCGCCTCCATCAGCGATCCGACGGCAGTGGCAACCGGGAGGGTCTCCTTCCTGCCCAAGAACATCAGCTTCTTCGGGTACCAGCAGATCTTCGAGGACACACGGATCTGGGTCGGCTACCGCAACACACTGGTCTACAGCGTGGTCGGCACAGCGCTGAACCTGGTGGTGACCCTCCCTGCGGCCTATGCGCTCTCGCGGCGTGAGTTCCGGCCCCGGCGCCCGCTCATGCTGATCTTCGCCTTCACCATGTTCTTCAACGGCGGCCTGATCCCCACCTACCTGCTGTACCGGGACCTGGGCCTGCTGGACAACTGGCTGGTGTTCATCCTCCCCTCGGCCCTGAACGTGTTCAACCTGATCATCGCGCGGGCCTTCTTCGAGAATTCCCTGCCCGAGGAGCTCTTCGAGGCCGCCATGATCGACGGCGTGGACTACTTCCGCTTCTTCACCACCATTGCGCTGCCGCTGTCCAAAGCACTGATCTCCCTGATCGGCCTGTACTACCTGGTGCAGCACTGGAACGACTTCTTCACCGGGCTGATCTTCGTGCGGGACTACGACAAACAGCCGCTCCAGATCGTGCTGCGAGACATCCTGCTGTCCAACCAGGCCTTCTCCGGGGGCGCCGGGGGCGCTGGCGGCTCCGGCGGCGCCTACGGGCAGCGCTACGCGGATCAGATCAAGTACGGGGTCATCATCGTCTCTACGCTGCCCGTCATCATCCTGTACCCCTTCCTGCAGAAGTACTTCGAGAAGGGCGTGCTGATCGGGTCGGTGAAGGGATGAGCATCGCGACACCGGCGCGACCGGGGAGGCTGATGCCTCAGCTGGTGCGCTGGCACCTGGTGCTCGGGGAGCTGGCGCTGCGGCTGTTCCTGCTGCAGCTGCTGTGGGTGCTCGGCGCTCTGGCAGGCGCCGTGGTGTTCGGCGCGCTGCCCGCGACGGCAGCGCTGTGCACCGTGCTGCGGGAGGACCGGCTCGAGCAGATCGCCGAGGAGACCGGTGAGCGCCCTCGCGCCCGGCCCGGGCTCTGGACCGAGTTCTGGGGTGCCTGGCGCACGGAGTTCTGGCGGGCCCACCGCCTGGGCGGGGCGCTGCTGCTGGGATGGCTGCTGCTCGCCCTGGACCGCGCGGTGCTGACCGGCGTCGCACTGGGGTCCATCGCTCCGCTGGTGAGCGGGCTGGTGGTGGTGCTGACGGTGGTGCTGGTGCTGCTGAGCTCCGTGGTGTGGCCGCTGGCCGCCCATTTCACCGATCCGGTCGGTCGCCTGCTGCGGATGGGTCTGGTGCTGCTGGTGCGGCGGCCGACGGTCGCACTGCTCACCGCCATCGTGCTCGCCGCCACGATCTGGGTGGCTCAGACTGTTCCCGGCCTGGTGCCGGTGTTCGGCATCGTCCTGCCGGCGTGGGCGGTGACGACGTTGATGTGGCGGTCCGGTGCGATGCCGCTCAGCGCTTGATCAGCCGTCGAGCCAGCGCGGCTCCACCAGTGTGATCCGTGGCCCGGCACCCTCGATCTCGAGCAGGCGCACCAGCTCCCCGACGGCGAGCTCGCTGATCTCCACCCGGCGGGGGTCGATCTGCGGGACCGCGACGAGGAGCGGGCTGATGTCTGCCAGGTCCTCGCCGCTGAGGCCGATGAGCAGGCGGGTCTCGTCCACCAGTGCGCCGGTGGCGGCCATCGCGAACAGCACCTGCCGCACCCCGGTGATGCCGAACAGGGCGGTGCGCTGGTTGGGGAGGGTGATCCGCAGCGCCCGGTCCGGCACGTTGGCGAGCTCTCCGGCGTCGAGCACCACGTCCAGCTCCTCCTCCTCGGCTGCGGCTTCGATCCCGGTGAGGAAGCGGGAGACGTCATTGCGGGAGCGCCGGCGGCCCGGCGCGCCGAACAGCAGCAGCCGATCACAGCTCTCCTCGACGGCCCGCTCCACGACCATGTGACCGAGCATCTCGAAGTCGAGGTCCACGACGGATCCCTGGGGGAACTCCTCGGGCTTGCCGATCGTCACGAAGGGCAGCCCGGACTCGATCACCGGGGCGACGCGTTCGTCGTATCGGTCCAGCTCCATCAGGATCAGGCCCTCGCACACCCCGGTGCGGACCACCCGGCGGATACCTGCCGCGCCTTCCTGCGCGGTGACCAGCAGGATGTCGTAGCCGTGCAGGCGGGCCTCGCGGGCGATCGCACCGATGAAGACCATCAGCACGCCGTCATCGGCCCCGGTCTCGGGGACCATCAGGCCGATCACGCCGCTGCGCCGCGAGCGCAGGGTGCGGGCGCCGGAGTTGGGGTGATATCCGAGCTTGGCGATCGCCTCCTCGACCCGGGCGCGGGTCTCCTCGGAGATCGGCCGGGAGCCGGTGAGCACGTAGCTCACGGTGGATTGAGAGACCCCGGCCAGCCGAGCGACGTCCTGGCTCGTCGGCGCCTTCTTCCTCGCCGCCATCTTCCTCACCGCCATGCCAGGTCCCCTTCCCCGGCTGTGCTCACCCGATGCTCAGCCCTGAGGTTCCAGTGTTCCACGAGAGCAGTGCTGAGCTGCGCCCGTCGGCGGAGTCCAGGGCACGCGCTGCGGCGAGCGCCTCCTCGAGGAGGTCCGCGAGCTGCACCCGCGTCCCGGTGTCTGCGGCGTGCACGGCCGCCTCGACGATCGCCTGGGTCCACACGTTCGCATGGACCTCGGAGTCCGGCACCGGGCCGCCCCGCAGCGCCGCGCAGAATCGATCGAGTGAGTCTGCCAGCTCCCAGCGCGCGTCCGGGTCCGGCGCGCGGCCGAGGACAGCCTCTGCCGCCTCTGCCCCGGCCGCGTGGGAGGCCGGCGGCGTCTCGCCGTCCCAGAGCACGCTCCCCAGCTCGCAGCTGATCCGCCAGTCGCCGTTCCAGCTGGTCTCGGCGCCCGGTGCGGCCCAGGAACCGGCGAAGGTGTGCACCGCGCCGCTGTCATAGGTGATGGTGACCGTCGCGGCAGTATCTCCGGCGTACCAGCTCCAGGAGGGGTTGTAGGAAGCGGCGGTGACGGCGACCGGATTGCCGTCGATCAGCACCCGCCCGGCGTCGAAGGCGTGGATGGCCATGTCCACGATCAGCGGATGCTCCATCTCATCGCGGAAGCCGCCGAAGCGGGGAGCCTTGTAGAAGCGGGTGTCCACGATGCCCGCGCCGCCGAGCTCGTCGGCCAGTCGCCGTGCCTCGTGCAGGTTCGGGTTGTTGCGCCGCGACTGGGAGACCATGAACAGTCTCCCGGTGGCCTCCGCATGGCCGGCCAGGGAGACGGCCTCGGCGAGGGTCGCTGCGCAGGGCTTCTCCCCCAGCACCGGGAATCCGGCGTGCAGGGCATCGGCGGTGACGGCGTGGTGAGCGGCGGGGATCGTCACGTCGATGACCGCCTCCGCCCCGGAGCGCCGTGCGACGTCGAGGGCATCCGTCCCGGTGACGAGTCCGGCCCGCTGCTCCTCTGGGACGACCTCGGCGATCGCGCGCTCGGCGGCGCCCTCGAGCACGTCGGCCACCCCGACCAGCCGGGCGGCGTCGCTGCGCAGCACGGTGCCGATCCAGGCCCGTCCCATGCCGCCGGCTCCGATCACGACGACCGGGACGGGAGCGGCGTCCGTCGCGCTCATTCGCCCTTCCCCGCAGCCGCTGCGTCGCCCACGCCCTGGCCGACGGCGCCGGTGGTGAACCACTCGGTCTCGTACCGGTCCAGGAAGGGCGCCTCGCGGTCGGTGACGGCGGGCCTCGCCCACCGCACGCTGTTGGCGATGACGCGCCGGACATCCTGATGCTGGTAGACGGGGTAGTCCTGATCCCCGGGGCTGAAGTAGAAGATCTTGCCCTTGCCGCGCCGGAACGTGCAGCCGGAGCGGAACACCTCTCCCCCGCTGAAGGAGGAGACGAAGACCAGCTCGTCGGGGACCGGGATGTCGAAGTGCTCCCCGTACATCTCCTGCTCCGGGATGACGATCGGGTGCGGCACGCCCTCGGCGATCGGGTGCGAGGGGTTCACGGTCCACACCAGCTCACGGTCGGCCTCATTGCGCCAGCGCAGCGTGCAGGTGGTGCCCATCAGCCGGATGAACGGCTTGGACCAGTGGCCGGAGTGCAGGACCACGAGGCCCATGCCGGCCAGCACATGCTTCTGCACCCGCTCGGCGACCTCGTCGGAGACCTCGTGGTGGGCCATGTGGCCCCACCAGGTGAGGACATCGGTCTGGGCGAGGACCTCTTCGCTGAGCCCATGCTCGGGATCATCCAGGAGGGCGAACCGAGTGGTCACCTCGTCGCCGAGGTTCTCGACGATCCCGTCGCGGATCGCGGAGTGCATCCCCTCGGGATAGAGCTCGCGCACGCGCGGGTCGCGCTGCTCGTGGCGGTTCTCGCCCCAGACGGTGACGCGCAGGGGGCTGGTATTCATGGGCATGGGTGTCCTTGGGTGGGGTGAGGGGAGTCGTGGGTCATCCCGTGACAGCTCCGACGGTGAGGTCTGACTTCGTCGTCTCATATCTGAGAAGACTCATCGATTCGAATCAACTATGAGCGGAACGTCGGGTGCCCGAAATCATGTCCGACGTTCGCAGGCCATGCAAGCCCCATGGCGCATCACCGCCGGCAGCTCTCCTGAACGACTGTCGATTCGTATCCCGTCCGAATCGCGCCGGAAGTGCGACTCTGCTCCGATCGACTCCCGCGCGCTCCCGGAGCCACATCGAGGCGCCCCCGCATCTTCGCAGCGGGACGGTGCTAGCGTGCCGGGGTGACCGTTCCGGATGTTCGTCCCAGCTCCCCGTCCGCCGCTGCCGCGATCGGCTTCGATCGCGAGAAGTACATCGAGCTGCAGTCGCGGCACATCCAGCAGCGCCGCGAGGAGATCGGCGGAAAGCTGTACCTGGAGATGGGCGGCAAGCTCTTCGATGACCACCACGCCGCGAGAGTGCTGCCAGGCTTCACGCCGGACAACAAGATCGCGATGCTGCATCGGCTGAAGGATGAGCTGGAGATCCTGGTGTGCCTGAACGCCAAGGACCTCGAGCGGCAGAAGGTCCGCGCAGATCTGGGCATCTCCTACGAGGACGACATGCTGCGCCTCATCGATGTGTTCCGTGAGCATGGCTTCCTGGTGGAGAACGTGGTGCTCACCCAGCTGGAGGACTCCAACCACGTCGCGCATGCCTTCATCGAGCGGCTGCAGCGGCTGGGCCTGAACGTCGCCCGGCACACCGTGATCCCCGGCTACCCGCAGGACACCGAGCGGATCGTCTCCGCGCAGGGCCTCGGGGCGAACGAGTACTCGCACACCACCCGGGACCTGATCGTGGTGACGGCGCCGGGGCCGGGCTCCGGCAAGCTCGCCACCTGCCTCTCGCAGATCTACCACGACCATCAGCGCGGGATCAGCTCCGGATATGCGAAGTTCGAGACCTTCCCGATCTGGAACCTGCCGCTCGAGCACCCGGTGAACCTCGCCTATGAGTCAGCGACGGCAGATCTGGACGATCTGAACCTCATCGACCCCTTCCACCTCGCGACCTACGGCAAGCAGGTCACCAGCTACAACCGGGACGTCGAGGTGTTCCCGCTGCTGCGCACACTGCTGGACCGGCTCACGGGCGAATCCCCCTATGCCTCCCCCACCGACATGGGGGTGAACCTCGCCGGCGACTGCATCGTGGATGACGCGGTGTGCCGCGAGGCGTCGCGCCAGGAGATCATCCGCCGCTATTACAAGGCGCTCATGCATGAGCGGATCAACGACGAGGAAGACGTCGTCTCCCAGCGGATCGGGATGATCATGTCCAAGGCGGGCTGCTCGCTCAGCGACCGCGCCGTGGTGGAGCCCGCCCTCGCGGTCGAGGCCCGCACCGGAGAGCCGGGCGCCGCGATCCAGCTGGCCGACGGCACGATCGTCGCCGGCAAGACCTCCCCCCTGCTGGGCTGCTCGGCGGCGATGCTGCTGAACGCGCTCAAGCACCTGGCCGGGCTCGAGGACTCCGTGCAGCTGCTCTCCCCCTCCTCGATCGAGCCGATCCAGACTCTGAAGACGGAGCATCTGGGCTCCCGGAACCCCCGCCTGCACACCGACGAGGTGCTGATCGCGCTATCGGTCTCGGCATCCACCGATGAGAACGCGCGTCGGGCGATCGACCAGCTGCGCAGCCTGGCAGGCTGCGATGTGCACACCACCACGATCCTCGGCACCGTCGACGAGGACATCTTCCGCAACCTCGGGATCTCGGTGACCTCCGAGCCGAGATTCCTGCACAAGGCGCTCTACCACAAGCGCTGAGCCGGCTGAGTGCTCAGGCCGGCGTCATGACCTCGAGGCGGTTACCGAAGGGGTCCCGGGCGTGGAAGCGGAGGAATCCGTCGAAGGTGTCGCGCTCAGCCCAGGAGACCTCGCAGCCGATCCCCTCGATGCCGGCCGCCATCGCCTCGAGCTCGGACAGGTCGTCCACCACCAGTGCCGGGTGCGCCTTCCGTGCCGGGATGAAGGGGTGGTCGATGCCGAGGTGGATCTCGGCGACCACCTGTTCGCCGTCGAAGGCGCGGAACCAGCAGCCACCGCGTCCGGCGAGCGCGGCGGGCTTGTCCACCTCGGTGAGGCCGACCGCCTCTGCGTAGAAGCGTCGTGCAGCGGCCTCCGAGCCTCGGGGCATCGAGACCTGAACGTGGTGCAGCTTCACAGCATCTCCTAGGTTATCTTGACTTCAAGATAACATGGCCGAGACCGTCCCTGCCGCACCCCCGTGCGATCGCCTCGCAGCGCCCGCCCAGCGCATGGAGATCGACGGCGATCTGGCTCTCCAGCTCGGCCCGGAACTGCTCCGCATCCGGACCTGTCCACTCCAGCGTCGAGGCCGAGGTGAGCAGCTCCTGCGTGAGATCGCCGATCCGCGTGCCGGCCCCTTTCACGATCTCGGCGGAGGAGAGGAGCTGGTCGGTGTCCGCCCCGTATCCGGCACCGGTGCGGGATACGGTGAACGCTAGATCACCCCGTCGCGACCCGCCATGGGGAGAAGGACCCATCCACCAGGAGAAGCCATGCAGCGTCCCCTCGCCCTCCGCACGGGCAAGGCCCTGGCGCTGCTCGCGGTGGTGGTGCCACTGGCCGCCTGCGGCATCGGCACCACCACTCTGCCTGCCTCCGAGGCCGTCACGCACTACGAGAGCCTCGTGGGAGCGCTCGGTGACGCGCTCGGTGACGACGGCGCCACCTGGCAGCAGGCACCGGAGACCCGAAAGGTCGCGGGCGAGAACGGGGCCTGCCTCTTCACGCCGGGCACCTGGGACCCCGAGGCCCCGTTGCCGGCTCCGGACGGCGACGACGGCTGGACCGACCGCATCACGAGCGTGAACGCCGTGGTGGAGGGCTACGGGTTCGCGTCGATCGAGGACGTCACCGAGCAGGGCTCGCGGTCCTTGCTGGAGACTGCCGACGAGCATGGTGCAACGCTGCTGATCACCGCTGAGGGCCAGATCCGGATCCAGCAGGCCGCGGTGGATGCCGCACCCTGCTCTCCGAAGTCCCTCGGGATCGGCTGACCCGCGCCTGCGGGGCCGCTCGAGCAGCCGGGTGAAGGTCCTCGCGCTCGCTCACGCGCTGTGGCTGTGGGAACCGTCGACGGTTCAGCCCTCGACGGTGCGGAGCATCCGCGCTGGCGAGCCGACCATGAGCGCCCTCGCAGGAACGTCCTTGGTGACCACCGACGCCGCCGCGATCACGGCATCGTCGCCGATCGTGACCCCGGGCAGGATCGTGACGTTCGCGCCGATCCAGACGTTCTTGCCGATCACCACCGGGGAGGGATGCAGGTCCCCGCGGCGGCTGGGGGCGAGGTCGTGGTTCAAGGTGGCGATCACGGTGTTGTGGCCGATGAGGCAGTCGTCGCCGATCTCGAGCCCTCCCTGGTCCTGGAAGCGGCAGCCGGCATTGAGGAACACGCGCTTTCCCAGGCGGATGTTCTTGCCGAAATCGGAGGTGAACGGCGGGAAGAGGGTGACGCTCTCGTCGATCTCGCGCCCGGTGAGCTCGGCGAGCAGCTCCCGCACCCGCACCGGCTCATGGTACTTGCCGTTGAGCTCCCCGGTGAGCCGCAGCGCTTCCTGGCTGGTCTCATGCATCACGGCGTGCAAGGGAGAGTTCGCCGGCACGGTCTCGCCGGAGTCGAGAGCATGGAGCAAGTCGGTGAGAGTCATGGAGCCGCCTTCTACGGGATCACTGCGCCGACATCACGCGGCGCGCTGATCCAGGGTAGCCATCGTGCGACGTGTCCAATGAGGGAGACCCGACGTGAGAGAATTTTTCGGTCTGCGCGCCGGATCGGGGATATCCGGCGCGCGGCCATCACCGTGCCCGTCGACCGTTGCGGAATGCCGTGCTCTACTGGGCAGATGACAACGGATCTCTCCCACCGCCGCCGGATGACCCGCATTGAAGCATTGGGCTGGAATCCAGACTGGTCCGTCGGGGACATCCGCCTGATCGGCGAGAACTTCGATCGGGTGGAAGCGGTGAGCTTCTACCGCACTGCGTCCAACGGCAGCGTCACTGCGCAGGATGGTGAGGGGCGTTCGGTGATGTACCTGTACCCGGGTTACGTCGAGTTCCGCAAGGGGCTCGCACCCGAGGACCGTCCTGAGCCGGACTGGCATGGGCTCGCACTGTCTTCCTTCCGCCCGCGCTCGGCCACCACGACCAAGGGCGAGGAGCGGCTCAGCTTCTGCCCGAGCTGCTTCTACGCACTGCCGGCGACCGGGGTGTGTGACACCTGCGATTGAGCCGGACTTGGTGCGGAGGCTTCCAGCCCTCCCTCACATCAGCTCATCGGCGAGTTCCAGCTTCAGCATTCGGCCGAGCGATCGCACCTCGGCGTGCACGGCGCGGGTGACGCTCGGCGCCCAGTCGGTCGAGGGTCGCAGCGAATGGACCTCGAGCACTCCATGGGCGTGGTCGGCCTCGAGATCAGCCGTGCCGATCAGCGCATCGCCGTGCAGGATCGGCAGTGCGTAGTAGCCGAAGCGGCGCTTCGCCGCGGGCACGTACATCTCCAGCGCATAGTCACTGTCGAAAAGTTCCTTGAGCCGGTGCCGATCCAGGACGAAAGGATCGAAGGGCGACAGCAGCGCGGTGCGTCCGCGGAAGGATGACTTCTCCAGCGGCGCGGGGTCCACCCGCCAGCGTCCGCGCACGCCCTGGATCATCACCTCCTCCCCCACCGTGCCGACGCCGGGGTCGCAGTCGGGGCCGGAAGCCCGGGCGATGCCCTGCACCCTGAGCCGGCCCTCGTTGCGGAGGCGCTCGGCCTCCGCGGACGGTACGGCCGTCACCTCCGGGAATACCCGCTCGGCAAGATCCCAGACGCGCTGGCGCCCTTCGCGATGGGACACGGCGACCTGGCCTCTGTCGGCGAGGCGCTCGAGCATCATCACCACGCTCTTGTCGTTGTTCCAGCCGCTGGAGCGATGGGGGACGGGAAAGGAGACCTCCAGCTCCTTCGGCGGCAGCGGACCCTCCGAGCGCAGAGTCTGCAAGATCTCCTCCGCCGCAGCTCGGTTCGCCTCGACCCAGCGAGCCTGCTGGGCGGCGAACGGCGTTGCAGGCTCACCGGGCCAGGCCTCCATCTGCGCACGATGCAGCGCATACCGTTCGGCGCGCTGGAGGTTGCCGGCGATCTCGACGAGGAGGCGGTGCGTGCGCAACGAGTCGAGCTCTGCGGGGTCGAAGCGTCGGCCCAGACGCGACCACAGCACGAGCTCGGGGCTCGGGCAGAGGTACGTCGTGAGATCCAGGCGGATCGGCCCCACCGCGCCGATCGCCTCGCGCAGAGTGGTGGGGCGGGGAGAGCCGAGTCCCGCGGCTCGCACGGCGATGCGGCGCGCCTGCTGGAGGGTGAGCTCACGCATGGTCAGATCTCCTTCGGTCATCCGACGAAGGAGTGCCCTGCCTCGGATGCGCTTGATTCTGGCATTGAGCTCCGACGTCTGCAGTGCGCTCTCTGCGGTCCCGCGCGTAGCAGACTCGATAGCCTGGCCTCACCAGCGACGACGCCGGACAGACCTTGAGGAGCTCCATGCCGATCATCCACCCCGCGCAGCCTGACTTCGCCTCGACAGCCGAGGAGAGGGTGTGGGAGCACCTGCGCGATCAGCTGCCGGACGATGCCGTGATGATCGCCGGGCAGCGCCTCACCACCGGCGGTGAGGAGATCGAAGCGGATCTGCTGGTGCTGTGGCCGGGAATCGGCATGGCGGTGATCGAGGTCAAGGGCGGCCGGATCTCCGTGCAGGAGGGGCGCTGGTATCAGGAAGACCGCAGTGGGCGGCGTGAGCTGAAGAAGTCCCCGATCGATCAGGCGCAGACGGCGAAGCATCACCTGATCGGCTACCTCAACAACGCCTCCTCCACACCCATCGGTCGCGCTGTGCACCTGGTGATGCTCCCCTACACGGAGCTGCCACCGGCATGGGAGGTGCCGGAGGCTCCTCGGGAGATCACGCTGGACGTCACCGACCTTCCGCGACTGGCGGATCGGATCGTGCACGCCCTGAATGCGCAGTCGCATATCGGTTACGCACCGCTGGATCCGACCCAGTGCAGCTATGCGGTCAAGGTCCTGCGCCGCACTCATCGCGCCATCGAGAACCATCAGCTGCTGGCCCGTGAGATCGCCGACGCCGGCAATGCACTCACCCGCGAGCAGGAGCGGGCGATCGCGCTGCTGCGCTTCCAGCACCGGGCGCAGATCATCGGCGGAGCCGGTTCGGGCAAGACTCATCTGGCGATGATCAAGGCCCGCACCCTGGCCCGGGAGGGATTCCGCACCGCCCTGCTCTGCTATTCGCGAGGGCTGGCCCGCCACTTCCAACTGCTCGCTGCGACCTGGCCCGAGGAGGAGCGTCCCGCCTATGTCGGCCTCTTCCACGAACTCCCGGTGCGATGGGGCGCAGAGACCGAGGAGCAGTTCGACGGCGATCCCGCCACCTATTACGAGGAGCACCTGCCCCGCCGGCTCGCGGAGCTCGCCGCCGCTCAGCAGCCGGAGGAGCTATTCGACGCGATCGTGGTCGACGAGGCGCAGGACTTCGCCGATATCTGGTGGGACGGGCTGCAGCCGTGCCTGCGGAGTCCTGCGGACGGTGTGCTCTTCGTCTTCACCGACGAGCACCAGAGCGTGTTCGATCGAGAGGGCCGCGCCCCGATCACCCTGAACCCCTTCCCGCTGGACGACAATCTGCGCAACACGAAGGCGATCCCCCGCACCTTCGCGCCGCTGACCCCGCTCACGCAGAACCCACGGATGGACGACGGTGCCCCGGTCCGCTATGTCCAGGCCGCCACGCAGGATGCAGTTCCCGCTGCCGACGACGTGGTCGAGCAGCTCATGGACGAGGGCTGGGAGCCGGGCCAGATCGCTCTGCTCTCCACCCGCAGCCGCCACCCGGTCCAGAAGGAGCAGGTGGAGCAGTACGGCTATGACGGGTACTGGGATGAGTTCTTCGCCGCGACGGACGTCTTCTACGGGCACGTGCTGAACTTCAAGGGCCTGGAACGGCCCGTGGTGGTGCTCGCCGTGAACGGTTTCGGCTCCGCGGAGCGGGCTGCGCAGCTGCTGTACGTGGGCCTGTCGCGGGCACGTTCGCTCTTGGTCGTGGTGGGCGACGGGGGCGAGATCTGGGACGCTGGCGGCGGCGAGGTATGGGAGCGGATCAGCTCGCCCGCCTGAGCATCAGAGCGACACGATCAGCAGCGTCCCTGCGTAGACCATTCCGGAGGCGATGAGCACGATCGTGGTGTAGCCGAGGATGTCGCGCATCTTCAGCCCGGCGATGGCCAGCAGGGGGATCGCCCAGAACGGCTGGATCATATTCGTCCACTGGTCGCCGTAGGAGACCGCCATGATGGTGATCGCCGGGTCCACACCGAGCTCGGCGCCAGCATTGAGCATGATCGGGCCCTGGACCGCGAACTGCCCCCCGCCGGAGGGGACGAAGAAGTTCACCAGGCCCGCCGAGAGGAAGGCGAACAAGCCGAAGGTGGTGGTGGTCGAGATCGACACGAAGGCGTCGGAGAGGACCTGCACCAGCCCGGAGCCGACCATCATCCCCAGGATCCCGGCATAGAGCGGGAACTGCAGCAGGATCTCGCCGACGTTGGAGGCGGCGTTCTTGGTGAGGTGGACCAGCTCGAAGGGGTTCTTCACCAGCAGCAGGATCAGGGCCAGGAAGGACCAGTTCACGGTGTCCAGGGTCAGGGTGCCGCCGCGGGTGAAGTGCAGCACCAGGTAGGCGACCAGGGCGAGGCCGGTCAGCCCGGTCACCAGGCGGCTGGCGTCGAGCCGGTCGGCCGGGGTCACGATCTCCTCCTGGCCGTCCTCCGCCGCCACGCGCGCGTCGATGGACAGCTCCGTGATGCTGTCCCCCTTGCGCGGGGCGACCAGGAACAGGGCGACGGCGACGAAGAGAATGGTGACCACCGCGGCGATCATGTTCCAGCCGGAGAAGACCGTCTCGGACATGGGGACGGTCTGGCCGCCGAGTGACTCCGCGAGGAACGATCCCTCGGTCGCGGCGGTGAGCGGGCCCGAGGCCGAGTAGCCCATGTGCCAGACGACGAAGCCGCCGAAGCCCGCGGCCACCAGCATCGGGAAGTGGAGCTTGAGCCCGCGCTCGCGTCCCTGGTAGGCCACCTCGCGGGCCAGCAGACCGCCGACCACCAGGCCCAACCCCCAGGTGATGAGGGACGCCGCAGCCGCCACCACGAAGACGAAGACGTAGGCCGTCAGCTCGGTCTTCGGGATCGAGGCGAGAAAGGCCAGCAGCTTCCGCACCGGTCCGGTGTTGGCCAAGATGTGGCCCAGCAGCAGGATCAGCGCCATCTGGGTCATGAAGGCCAGCAGTCCGGCAAGTCCGTCTCCCCAGTGCACGACGAGATCGGCCGGCCCGGTATCGGTGAGGATCAGGCCCAGGATCGCCACGATGAAGGTCAGGACGATCGAAAACACCAGGGCGGAGGGGATGAAACGCTCCACCACATGGTTCAGAGGGCGCATGGCGCGTGAGATCGCCGTGCCCTCCTTCCTGGTGCTGCGGGTTTCGGGCGCGCTGGACATCGGGGGTGCTCCTCAGGGGGAAGTGGGGCCGGTCTGCACTGCTCTGTGCAGGTGACGGGGCCCTCAGCGGTTGTGGCGTGAACCACCATAGAACGAATCGGGTCATGGCGTGGCGCGATTCCCACGCCCGTGCGTGCGCTCAGGTGGAGCGGGTCAGGTGACGGACAACTGCGAGCGTGAGCAGCGCAGACAGCACCGGGAGCACGGTCCCGAGGGCGAGGAATGCTCCGAAGCTTTCGGTGTAGTCCTGCATCCAGGCGAAATTCATGCCGAAGAAGCCGGTCATGAGCGTGAGCGGGAGGAAGATCATCGCGACCAGGGTCAGCCGCTCGGAGACGAGCACTCCCTGCTCGGCGAGGAGGTCTCCGAGCATCGCGTAGAGACGGGAGGACGCTGAACGATTCGCGTCGAACACCGCTGCCGCTCGTCCCAGCCCTCGCTGCTCCGCCTCGGGCACCGGTTGTGCGAGCTCCTCGTCCGGAGAGGTCAGACGATGAAGCACCGCCTGGATCTCCTGGATCCGGAACAGGTCCGAGCGGAGACGCCCCAACACCCGGCACTGCGGTGAGGAGGTGAAGCCGGTCGTGCGGTCTTCGAGTTCCTCGCCCTGCAGACCCTCTCGATGCTCATGCACATCATTCGTGGTCTCAGCGATATCCATCGATCCCACACCTCCTCGACGCTCAGACAGGTGGCGGTGGTGACGCCATACGCTCCATATTCGTCGATCCGAGCGAGCTGCATGCAGTCTGGCCGAGATCAGCCGTGCCAGCACCCCATGCCCTTCCTGCTGGTGGGTCTCGGCAACGCGCTGATCTGGGGGCCGTTGTCGCTGACGGCGACCCGCAACTTACCTCCGTCGCAGGCCGGAGCGGGATCCGGGGTGTACAACGAGACCCGCCAGGTCGGTTCGGTGCTGGGAGCGGCGGGGATCGCGACCGTCATGAGCGACCGCATCACCGTGCGCTTCAGCGAAGTTGTCGGGGGTGATCCTGGGGCGGCGATGTCCTCCGGAGGTGGCTCCTCGAGCGCAGACCTGCCACCGCTCCTGCTGGAGCCCTTCGCCTCTGCCATGGCGGACGCGATGCTGCTTCCGGTGATGCTGTCGCTGGTGGGCGTGCTCGTGTCCTTCGCGATCGGCAAGCCGGTGGATTCAGGGGCGTGGGAAGAAGACGCCTGAGCAAGCCGTTGCGCGGACGTACCTGGTCAGCGTTCAGGAGGTGCGGCTGTCCACAGGCGCTGCGCCTGGGTCACCGCCCCGCGGCCCACCCGAATACAGTGGCGGTCATGACCTCTTCGCGCGCCGCCGATCCGCTCTCCGCACTCCGTGAGGGTGAAGCCGGGCAGGGGGACGCAGCGCTGGAGATCCTCTCGACCGTCTTCGGCTATGACTCCTTCCGCGGCGATCAGGCCGCGATCATCGAGCAGGTCGCCCGCGGTGGGGACGCGGTGGTGCTGATGCCCACCGGTGGCGGCAAGTCGCTGTGCTACCAGATCCCCTCACTGCTGCGCGAGGGAACCGGCATCGTGGTCTCGCCGCTGATCGCGCTGATGAGCGACCAGGTCGCGGCGCTCGAGGCCGTCGGACTCCGCGCCGCCTACCTGAACTCGACCCTGGACTTCCATGAGGCGCAGGCGGTCGAGCAGCAGCTGCTGGCCGGTGAGCTGGACCTGCTGTACATGGCGCCCGAGCGACTGGTCCTCCCCCGCACCCAGGAGCTGCTGCACCGAGCCCGGCTGGCTTTGTTCGCGATCGACGAAGCGCACTGCGTCTCGCAGTGGGGGCACGATTTCCGTCCCGACTACCTGGGACTGTCGGTGCTCGCCCAGACCTTCCCCGCCGTGCCGCGGATCGCGCTGACCGCGACCGCCACCGAGGCCACCCATCGCGAGCTCACCGAGCGGCTGCAGATGCAGGAGGCGGAGCACTTCGTCTCCAGCTTCGACCGTCCCAACATCCAGTACCGCATCGAGCCCAAGGCCTCGCCCCGCGAGCAGCTGCTGCGGCTGATCACCACCGAGCACGAAGGCGAATCCGGCATCGTGTACTGCCTGTCCCGCAAGAGCGTGGAGCAGACCGCCGAGGCGCTGGTCGCGCGGGGCATCCCGGCGCTGCCGTATCACGCGGGTCTCGATGCGGCGGTGCGCCAGGACCACCAGGAGCGGTTCCTGCGCGCCGATGGCCTGATCATCGTGGCGACCATCGCCTTCGGGATGGGCATCGACAAGCCCGACGTCCGCTTCGTCGCCCATCTCGACCTGCCCAAGTCGATCGAGGGCTACTACCAGGAGACCGGCCGTGCGGGCCGCGACGGGCAGCCCTCCACCGCCTGGATGGCCTACGGCCTGGGCGATGTCGTCAGCCAGCGCAAGTTCATCGACACCGGAGAGAGCAGCGAGCTCTTCAAGCGCAATGCCCGTTCCCACCTGGACGCGATGCTCGCCCTGTGCGAGACGGTCTCCTGTCGCCGCGTGCAGTTGTTGAGCTACTTCGGCCAGGAGGCGGATTTCGAGGCCTGCGGGAACTGCGACACCTGCCTGAACCCGCCGCAGACCTGGGACGCCACCGTCGCCGCGCAGAAGCTGCTCTCGGCACTGATCCGGCTGGACCGTGAGCGGGGCCAGAAGTTCGGCTCCGGGCAGGTCGTCGAAGTGCTGCTGGGACGGGAGAACGAGCGCTCCGGCCAGTCCCGCCACCAGGAGCTGAGTGTCTGGGGCATCGGCGGCGAGCTCAGCGAGAAGGAATGGCGCACAGTCATCCGCCAGCTCCTGGCCCGCGGCATCGTGGAGGCCGAGGGCGAGTACGGGGTGCTGGTCCCCGGGCCCCAGGCCGGCCCGGTGCTGCGCAGCGAGGTCTCCGTCGAGCTCGCGGTGGACCGCACCCCGAAGCGCCCCGCACGCGGAGGCGGCCGACGCACTGCCGGCGCCTCCCGTGCGGCCGACAGCCTCGAGCCGGCGCAGCGGGAACGCTTCGAGGCGCTGCGCACCTGGCGCACCGCCGTGGCCACGGCGAAGCAGATCCCGCCCTACATGGTGTTCTCCGACGCCACCCTGGTGGGGATCATCGACGCCCGCCCGGAGTCGGTCTCTCAGCTCGGAGCGGTCAGCGGCGTCGGCGCGAAGAAGCTCGCCGAGTACGGGGAGGACGTGCTGGGCGCGCTGACGGGGCCTGCGGCGGACTGAACGAGCGGGTTGAACGGGCTGGTTGAACGGGCTGGTTGAACGGGCTGGGCTCCGAACGTCGCACCTCCGCGGGAGACTGTCCCCATGAGCTACGAATGGGTGCGCGGCACCTGCCCGCGCTGCGGCACCGACCAGGTGCTCCACCACGAGATCGGCATGCCGATGCTCGAGGCCTACGAGTCCTCCCCGTCATGGGTGATCTGGGAAGGATGCACGGGCCTGGGCCCGGACCGGGAGTGCCAGGACTGCGGGCACGCCTGGCAGTCCGGCGACGTCGGCTTCGCCGAGGAGCCCGAGCCCTGGTATGACTCGCGCACGGACGAGGAGCATCCCGGCGCTCCCGCGCCGCTGCGCGTGGTCGGTGCGGTGATCGTGCGTGGCGACCAGATCCTCGCCGCCCGTCGCGCACCGGGCAGGAGCGCGGCAGGCCTCTGGGAGTTCCCCGGCGGGAAGGTCGAGCCGGGCGAATCCCCGCAGCAGGCCCTGCGCCGGGAGGTGCGGGAGGAGATGGGCGTCGAGGTGGAGATCGGGTGGCTGATCGGCCGTGGTGAGGCTGACGCCGGTGACCGCGACCTCCACCTGGACTGCTATTGGGCGCGTCTGGAGGCGATGGAGCCCGTCAGCAGCACCGATCATGACCGGTGGGAGTGGGTGGACCGTACCCGTCTGCAGGGCCGCGATTGGGCGGGCCCCGACGTGCCGATCGTGGAAGCCATCGTCGGCGGGGCCGTGCCGCGGTTCCAGACCGGCTGAACCCGCAGCCCGACCGCGAGCTCACCCGAGCGTGCCCGGAATCATCCGAGCGTGCCCCGCCCCCACTGCGCCTGGAACGCCGCGCGCCGCTTCTCCTGTTCGATCGGATCCGGCACCGGCAGCGAGGCGATGAGCTTGCGCGTGTACTCGTGGGAAGGTCGCTGCAGCACGTCCGGGCCGTGGCCGTCCTCGACCAGGTCCCCGCGGAAGAGCACCCCGATGCGATGGGCGAGGGAGTCCACCACCGCGAGGTCGTGGCTGATGAACAGCGCGGCGAAGCCCAGCCTCGCCTGCAGCTCGCGGAACAGGTCCAGCACCGTCGCCTGCACCGAGACATCCAGCGCGCTGGTCGGCTCGTCGGCGATCAGCAGCTCGGGCTCGAGCACCAGGGCGCGGGCCAGGGAGATGCGCTGGCGCTGGCCGCCGGAGAGCTCATGGGGATAGCGCTCGGCGTAGGCGCCCGGCAGCTCGACCGCCTCCAGCAGCGAGCGCACCCGGGTGCCGCGCTCGGTGGGGCTCAGCTGCTGCTCGTGCACGATCAGCGGTTCGGCGATGCACTGCTCGATGGTCAGGTGCGGGTTGAAGGAGGTCGCCGGGTCCTGGAAGACGAACCCGATCCGTCGGCGCAGGGGTTTGAAGGACTTCTCCCGCATCCCGTTCATCTCGTGCCCCAGCACGGAAAGGCTGCCGCCGGTGGTGCGCTCGAGACCCGCGATCGCGCGGCCGATGGTGGTCTTGCCGGAGCCGGACTCCCCCACCAGGCCGTACACCTCACCGGCGCGGATCTGGAAATCCACGCCCTTGACCGCGCGGAAGGCGGGCTTGCCCATCCGTCCCGGATACTCGATGACGAGGTCCTTCGCGACCACCACCGGCTCCGCGGCCTCGATCGTCTGCTGCTGCTCGGTGCTCAGCGCGGTCCAGGCCGAGTTCCGGCCCAGGTGCGGCACCGCGGCGAGCAGCTTCTGCGTGTACTCCTCGCGGGGGTTCGCGAACAGCTCCTTGACCCCGGCCCGTTCGATGATCCGCCCGTGGTGCATCACGGCGACGGAGTCGGCGAGATCCGCGACCACGCCCATGTTGTGGGTGATCACGATGATCGAGGTGCCGTGGCTCTCGCGGATGTCTCGCAGCAGGCCGAGGATCTCGGCCTGCACGGTGACGTCCAGGGCGGTGGTGGGCTCATCCGCGACGATCAGCTCGGCGCCCAGTGCGAGCGCCATCGCGATCATGATGCGCTGCTTCTGCCCGCCGGAGAACTCGTGAGGGTAGCGGTCGATCCGCTCGGCTGCGTCCGGGATCCCCACTGATTCGAGCGCGCGGACCGCTTCGGCGCGGATCTCCTTCCTGGTGATCTTCGGGCGGTGCGCGCGCAGCCCCTCGCCGAGCTGCCACCAGATGGGGAAGACCGGGTTCAGGGCGCTGCTGGGCTCCTGGAAGATCATTGAGACGTCCTCGCCGCGCAGGGCGCGCATGCGCGCGGCGGACAGTCCCACCAGATCGGTGCCCGAGACGATCACGGCGCCGGAGGACTCCGCCGTCTCGGGGAGCAGCCCCAGCACGGCGCGCGCCGTCACGGACTTCCCCGACCCGGACTCGCCGACGATCGCGAGGATCTCCCCGGGGGCGACCTCGAGGCTCACCCCGTCGACCGCGTGGACGTCCCCGGCGTCGGTCGCGAAGCGGACATCGAGATCCTGGATCGCCAGGCGCGGATCCTGGTTCTGCGTGGCGGTCATGCCGTCACCTGCTTCTGCACATTCCTGCGCTGCTTGCGGCGGCGGCGGCGGGTGCGCAGGCGCGGGTCGTTGAGGTCGTTGATGGACTCGCCCACGAGGGTCACACCGAGCACAGCCAGGGCGATCGCGATGCCCGGGAACATCCCGGTCCACCAGATCCCGCTGGTCGCATCGGCCATCGCACGGTTGAGGTCATAGCCCCACTCGGAGGCACTGGTGGGCTCGATCCCGAAGCCCAGGAACCCCAGCGCCGCCAGGGTGAGGATCGACTCCGAGGCGTTCAGCGTGAAGATCAGCGGCAGGGTACGGGTGGCGTTGCGCAGCAGGTGCGTGCCCATGATGCGGCGGTGCCCGGTGCCCACCACCTTCGCGGCCTCGACGAACGGCTCGGCCTTCAGCCGCACCACCTCGGCGCGGATCACCCGGAAGTACTGCGGGATGAACACCACGGTGATGGAGATCGCGGCGGCCGCGATCCCGCCCCAGGCGTTGGACTGCCCGCCGGAGATCACGATGGACATGACGATCGCGAGCAGCAGGGAGGGGAAGGCGTAGACCGCGTCGGCCACCATCACCAGCAGCCGGTCCAGCCAGCCTCCGACATATCCGGAGAGCAGCCCCAGGGCGACTCCGATGAACAGGGAGGCGGCGACCGCACAGGCCATCACCGCGACCGCGGTGCGGGTCCCCCAGATCACCCTCGAGAGCACATCGAAACCGGTGACGGTGGTGCCCAGCGGATGCGCGGCCGACGGCGGCTGCTGGGTGCCGAAGCGGGTCCCGTCGACTCCGGTCTCGGCGAAGCCGTAGGGCGCGAGCAGCGGGGCGAACAGGGCGGTGAGCAGCAGGATGCCGACCAGCACGGTGCCGGTGAGCAGCATGCCGCGCTGCAGGCCGACGCTGCTGCGCAGGTGGCTGATGATCGGCAGTCGCAGGTACCAGGGGGTCCCCCGTCGGGCGGCGACGGCGCCTGCCTCAGCGGCCAGGGCGGTCGCGGCCGGATCACCCTCGCCGACGGGTTCGGGGTTCGAGAGCGTCATCGCAGTTCCTCACTCATCTCAGTACCTCACTCGCGGGTCGATGAGCGCGGCGATCACGTCGACCACGAAGTTCGAGACCGCGACGATCACGGCGAGCAGCATGACGATCCCCTGCACGGCGACGTAGTCGCGGGCCTTCATGTACTCGGCGAGCATGTAGCCCAGGCCGTTCCACTCGAAGGTGGTCTCGGTGAGCACCGCACCGCCGAGCATCAGCGCGACCTGCATGCCCATCACGGTGATGATCGGGATCAGCGCCGGTCGCAGCGCATGCCGGGTGGTCAGCCGGCTCTCGGCCACACCGCGGGAGCGCGCCGATTCGATGTACTGCATCTCCTGGGTGCCGATCATGTTCGTGCGCACCAGGCGCAGGAAGATGCCGCCGGTGAGGATGCCGAGCGCCACGGCCGGCAGGATCGCGTGCCGGACCACATCGCCCAGCAGCTCCATGTCACCCAGTCGCAGCGCGTCCAGCAGGTAGAGCGGAGTGGGGTTCAGGATCTTGCTCATGGTGATCTGCCCGCCGGTGGACAGCCTCCCGGCCACCGGCAGCCAGCCCAGTCCCACGGAGAACACGAGCTTCAGCAGCAGACCCACGAAGAACACGGGAGTGGCATAGCCGAGGATCGCGATGATCCGCAGCACCGCGTCGGGCCAGCGGTCCCGGGTGCGGGCCGCGACCATCCCCAGCGGCACGCCCAGCAGCAGCGCCACCACGAGGGCGTACATGACCAGCTCAAGGGTGGCCGCCCCATAGGTGGTCAGCACCTCGGAGACCGGGGTGTTGTCGGAATAGGTGGTGCCGAAGTCTCCGCGCAGCACCCCGCCGAGATAGTCGAAGTACTGCACGATCAGCGGCCGGTCATATCCGGCCGCTGCACGGCGCTCGGCGAGCTGTGCGGGGGTGAGGCGTCCGCCCAGGGCCGCCGTGAGCGGGTCCCCGGTGATCCTCATCAGGAAGAACACCATCGTCATCAGGATGAAGATGGTGGGGATGATGAGGAGGAAGCGGACCAGGATGTAGCGGCCGAGACCGCCCCCCGACCCTCGCGGGCGCGGGCGTCGGGAGGCGCTCTCGGCCTCGGGCTCGAGGGCGGTGGTCACTTCGAGATCGGCGAGATGCGGAACTTGAACGAGGAGTCCAGGGTGACGCCCTGGACCTCCGCGGTGGAGACCGCGATCTGCGCGCCCTGCAGCAGCGGCAGGGTGGAGATCTCCTCGGCCACGAGATCCTGGATCTGCACAAACAGCTCCTCGCGCTCCGCCGGGTCCTGGGTGCCGCGCTGCTGCGAGATCAGCCCGTCCACCTCAGGGTTCGTGAAGTGGTTGGCCAGGAAGTTCTCCGTGGCGAAGAACGGCGAGAGATAGTTGTCCGCATCCGAGTAGTCCGGGAACCAGCCCAGCTGGTACGCCGGGTAGACGTCCGCGACGCGGTCCTTGGAGTACTGGACCCACTCGGTGGACTTGAGGTCTACCGCGAACAGCCCGTCGTCCTCCAGCTGCCCCTTCACCGCGGCGTACTCGTCACCGGAGGAGGCGCCGTAGTGGTCCGGGTTGTACTGCAGGCTCAGCTGCACCGGGATCTCGACGCCCGCATCCTCGAGCCGCTTCCGGGCACGCTCGGGATCAGGGCCGCCGGCACCGTCGCCGTAGAGGTCCTGGAACTGGGTGCCGGAGCCCGGCAGCCCCTCGGGGATGTACGAGTACAGCGGGGTATAGGTGCCGTTGTAGACGGACTCGGAGATCGCCGCGCGGTCCAGCAGGTCCGCTGCGGCCTGGCGCACCGCTCTCGCCTTGTCGGGGTCCGGATCCTCGGTCGCCTCACCGTACGGGTTGGTGTTCATGTTGAACACGATGTAGCGGATCTCGCCGCCGGGCCCCTCATGCACGGCGACCGCGTCATCGCTCTGGAGATCGGCGATGTCGGTGGCGGACAGCGAGCGCCACACGCAGTCGATGTTGCCCTCCTGGATGTCCAGCTTCATGTTGTTCTGGTCCGCGTAGTACGACATCACCACGCTCGAGGTGGCGGGGGCGCCGAACAGGCCCTTGTAGTCCGCGAAGGCCTCGAAGGTGACCAGCTCGTTGATCTTCCAGCTGGTGATCTTGTACGGGCCGGAGAAGGCTTCGGCGGCGACGATCTCGTTGTCCGGCAGCGCGGCGTCGGCGGGGAACACCTCGGCATCGACGATCGGCCCCACGGGGCTGGTCAGCACATACGGGAAGGTCTGGTCATTGGGTTCCTTGAGATGGAACTCGACGGTGAGATCGTCGATGATCTCGACCTTCTCGAGGTTTCCCAGCAGGCTCGAGGGGCCGTTGGGGTCTGCGATCGCGAGCTGACGGTCGAAGCTGTGCTTGACGTCCTCGGTGGTCAGCTCGTTGCCGTTGGCGAAGGTGAGGCCTTCCTGGAGCTTCACGGTGAAGACCGTGTCGCTGGTGAACTCCGCGGTCTCCGCGAGGTCGGGCTCGGGCCTGCCGTCCTCCGAGCCGATCGAGGTGTTCAGGAGGTAGGAGTAGCACTGGGTCCACACCGTGGAGGAGCCGTTGTCGTAGGCGGCCGCGGGGTCCAGTGCGGTGACCTTGTCGGTGGTGCCGACGGTCAGGGTGTCGGCACCGCCTCCGCCGTCGGAGCCGCCGGAGCCGCCGCCGTCCTCGGTGGTCTTGGCGCAGGCGGTCAGCAGCACGGGAACACCGGCCATCGACAGCAGCACGGCGCGGCGTCTGGGGGTGAATGCGGCATCGAACATCGGATCCTCCTGGGGGTGAGGGAGGCGCCGCGCGGGTCACGGCGTCGTGGACGGGGGCCATCACATGTGACGTGGGGCACCACCGGATCTCTGCAACCTAACAGCGTCCCGCCGCGGCACCTACCTCCCCGCCCGGCATGGCGTCCCCCGTGACTGAACCGTGACAACCGTGACCGGGGCGCTCAGGCGTCGTTCCACCACCGCAGCACCCGCAGCCCCTGCAGGGTCAGCCAGGGCGAGGGATCGCCGACGGGCACGTCGACCTCGAACCACACCGCCCCGGGCAGCGCGTGCTGCTGCAGCCAGGTGCCGTCGGGCTGCTGAGCATCCTGGACCAGCTCTGCCGCCTCCAGCATCCGCGGATCGCGGCGCCCGGCGAGCCGGAAGTGCTCCAGGGCGCGCAGGGCGGAGTAGATGTGCCGCGGCGGGTAGAGGAAGTGGTCCACCCAGGGGCCGACGAGCTCACCCGTCGTGCGCCGCCGGGTGAGGTTCCGCTCGAGCAGGTACTCCTCCCCGGCCGCCCGCGCTGCGCGGGTCGCCTCGGTGCCGCCGGTGGCCTGCTCGTGGAGCAGCAGGGCCCGCAGGGCGTTGAGCGTGGAGTGGAAGCTCGCGCGTCGCGAGCCGTTCTCCGCTTCGCAGTTCCATCCGCCCTCCTCCATCTGATGGGAGACGAACCAGCTCACGAGCGGCTCGACGTCGGCGCCGAGCCACAGGCCGTTGGCGAGGGTCATCGCGTTGATGCAGACATCCGACTCGCCTCCCCAGTACGGCAGGGTCGGGTCGTGCTCCCAGCGGGCGTGCTCGGCGAGCCTCGTCGCGGTGCCCCGTGCACGCAGCGGCGCGGCGTCCATGCCCCATTCGCGCAGGGTGGTGAGCGACCAGGTGGTCGCGGTCCACGGCTGGCCGGGCAGGTCCTGATTCGCGGGATCGTCGAAGAAGCCGGCGGGGAAGAATGCGCCGCCGGCCCACATCCCGGTGGCCGGGTCCTGGTGGGCGAGCAGCGCGGCGCCGAACCCCTCCTGGGAGATGCGGGCACGGGTGGCCTGCCAGGTCTCCTCCGGGGCATCGAGCAGATCGCGCTGGACCTGCCAGCGCAGAGCGGGATCGGTGTCCAGGAGCCAGGGGATGACGTCATCGGGGGTCATCACCCGATCCTCCTCGCGAACAGCCGCGCGGACAACCCCGCGCCCGGCCTAGGGTGCGCCCATGCTCCGTCCTCTCACCGCCGGGATCGTGTCCGGCCTGGTCGCCTTCACCAGCTCCTTCGTGGTGGTGCTGACCGGGCTGCACGGGGTGGGCGCCTCGGCGGGGCAGGCGGCCAGCGGGCTGCTCGCGGTGAGCGTCGGGATGGGGCTGGCCTCGATCCTGCTCGCCTCGTGGACCCGGCTTCCGATCACGATCGCCTGGTCGACACCGGGTGCGGCGCTGTTGGCGACCACCGGCGCGGTCGAGGGCGGCTGGCCTGCCGCAGTGGGCGCGTTCCTGCTGGTGGGCGTGCTGGTCGTGCTCACCGGGCTGGTGCGTCCGCTGGGGCGGCTGATGGCTCGCATCCCCACCTCGATCGCACAGGCGATGCTCGCCGGGGTGCTGCTGCAGCTGTGCCTCGGCCCGGTGCTCGGGGTGGCGGCGAATCCGCTCGCGGTGTTGCCGGTGGTCCTGGTCTGGGTGATCGCCCAGCGGGTCGCTCCGCGCTGGGCCTCCCCGCTCGCCTTCGTCGCCGCCGCGGTGGTGATCGGGGTGGAGATGGCTTCCTCCGGGGCGAGCCTCGCCTCGATCCCGCTGCGGCCGGTGGTCGAGCTCACCGCGCCGGTGCTGACTCTCGGCGCAGTGCTGGGGATCGCCCTGCCTCTGTATCTGGTCACGATGGCCTCGCAGAACGTGCCCGGGGTCGCGGTGATGAAGGGTCTGGGCTATGAGGTGCCGTGGCGGCGCACGATGGTGGTGACTGGGCTCGGGAGCCTCGCGACGGCTCCGGCCGGCGGGCACGGGATCAACCTGGCCGCGATCACCGCCGCGCTGGCCGCTGGTCCGGAGGCCGGCGAGGACCGGGATCGGCGCTGGATCGCGAGCGTCACCTCGGGGGTGCTGCTGGTCCTGCTCGGGCTCGGCGCCGCCGCCTGTGCGCAGCTGATCGCGCTGGCACCCGTGGGCGTGATCCCGGCGGTGGCGGGCCTGGCGCTGATCGCGACCTTCGTGGTCTCCCTGCGCGCCGCCCTCGAGGAGCGCTCCGAGCAGCTGCCGGCCGGAGTGACAGTGCTGATCGCGGCGTCGGGCATCTCCGCGGGAGGGGTCAGCGCGGCGTTCTGGGCACTGCTGGTCGGTCTCGCGCTGCGGGCCCTGCTGCGTCCGCGCAGTCGTCGACAGCACGGCTGAACGGTGCAGAGGTCATAGCGGGTAGGGGCCGAACCTCGACCAGGCCACGAACACCGAGCAGAGGGCGAGCACGATCGAGGGCAGTGCGGCGCGAGGACCGTCCCCACGCCGGATGTGCACGAGCGCGGCGAAGACCATCGTGATCGCCAGGCCCGCTGCCGCCAGCGGGACCAGAACCGTGGCGAACCCGGTCAGCGCCGGAATGATCAGACCCAGGGCTCCGAGGATCTCGAGCACGCCGATCCCACGGATCACGATCTGCGGGAAGTCCTCGACATAGGGCGTGCGGTTGATCTGCTGGTCACGCGTACCGATCAGCTTCGCGATGCCCGCCCCGAGGAACACCACGGCGAGCACGAAGGCGAGGATCCAGAGCAGCAGGTTCATGGGAGGTGCCTCCTTCGACGGGGACCTTCAGTATCCCCCTGCGACGTGGCGCGTGTCACGGTTTCGCTGCAGCAGACGGATCAGTCCTTCGCCCGGACCAGCCGCTCATGTCCGCTCTCCTCGAGCTCAGCGATGTCCGCATTGGCCTTGAGGAAGTCGTTGAAGGACTTGAAACCGATCGCCTTCTCGCTGAAGGAGGAGTCCATCCGGCGCATGTGGGACTTCACCGCGGAGGCGTGCAGCCAGTCGCTGTCCCCGCGGTCACCGAGCTGCAGAGCACGCTGCAGCAGCTGGGTCGCCGCCTCGCGAGGATCCTCGCCGGGATCCTCATCCTCCGCCTCCTCCGCGGCGTCGGCGGCCTCCTCCGCGGCGGCCTCGGCGGCGCGGGCCTTGGCATCGGCGTCGGCCGAGCGCCGGGAGCGGGTGCGCTGGCTGCCGCCCTCACCGCTGGCGGTGCCGGTGCCAGCGGCGGTGCTGGTGGTGTCACCAGAGCTCTGCGAGGCGGCGAGACTGCCTCCGCGTCGCGAGCGCGATCGCTGCGAGGCGACGGGTCGTTCCACACCCGGCAGGTTCTCGTAGGACTCGAACTCGTCGCAGGCCGCAGCCAGGGACTTCGCGGTGGAGCCCGCCACGCCCATCGCGATCACATAGCGGCCCAGGCGGCGGCAGCGCTGCGCGAGCGGGACGTAGTCGGAATCGCCGGCGACGATCACCACATGGGTGAGGTCGGGCATCAGGTAGAGGTCCTCGACCGTGTCCACGGCCAGGCGGATATCTGCGCCGTTCTTGGCATAGGCCGCGGCGGGGAAGAGCTGCACGAGGTCCACGGCGCGGGCCACCAGCTGGCTGCGGTAGATCGCATTGACCGGAGAGGACCAGTCCGCGTAGGCGCGGGTGAGCATGAGGGAGCCGAACGAAGCCGCATAGTCGATCACGGCGCCGACATCGACCGTCGCCTTCGCGAGCCGCTCGGCGATCTCGGGCTCGGTGGGGTCCTCGGCGATGCGCTGGCGGTCACGGCTGTACGCCTGCCGCCCATGCACTCGGTCGTACCAGGACATGACGATGTTGTCGAAGTCCAGATAGACGGCAACGCGGGAATCCTGTGAATCTGCCATGGGACCAGTCTGCCTGCTCTTTCAGGGTGCCTGCGACCTCAGGCGCCGCTCGGTCCACTCTGAATGCGCAGCGACTGCCGCCGGCGATGGACGGTCAGGTACTCCAGACCGTCCTCACCGGCCTGGAAGCCGCGCAGGGTGCGGCGGGGCAGCAGCGCGACATCACCCGTGCGCAGCGGCTCCTCGCCAGCCTCGGTGAGGAGGATGCCGTGACCGCGCACCACGTGGATGAGCGTGTCCACCTCCGCGCCGACATGGGCGGCGATGCTGTCGCCGGCGGGCAGACGGATCAGATTCGAGTCCAGCTCCCGCTCGGGTTCGGCGATGGACCAGACGGCGCCGCGGCGGGGCTGGTCGGACTGCTCTGCGGTGTTGGTGAGGATCGGCATGGTCCGAACCTACCCGCTGCGCCGCGAGGCGACCTCGACCAGCTCCGCGGCCGGTCCGCTGAGACGGCGCGGGCCGCTCCACACCGCAGTCAGGAGCCGGTTCAGCCGCGTGCCCGCGACCGGCACCCGGTGCAGCAGGCCGGCCTCGAGGGAGGACCGGACCGCGAGCATGCTCAGCACTGCCGGCCCCGCCCCCGAGGCCACCGCGACCCGCACCGCCGCATTGCTGCCGAGCTCCAGGACCGGAGGGGTCAGCGCCGCGTTCGGCAGCAGCTCCTCGAAGGCGTCCCGGGTACCGGAGCCGCCCTCTCGCACCACCAAAGGAGTCCGGGCGAGTTCGGCCGGGTCCAGCGGCTCCATGCCCCGCGACCGCTCGGCCCAGGGGTGCTCGGGGGCGACGACCACCACCAGTTCGTCCTCCCGCAGCGTCTTCGCGTTCACCCCGCGCGGCAGATGAGGGGTCTCCACGAAGCCCAGCTGCAGGTGCCCGTCGTGGACGCCTGCAAGCACCTGGGTGGAGTTCAGCACCTCCAGATCCACGCGCACGCGCGGGCTCAGGCGACGCAGTTCGGTGAGCCAGGCCGGCATCAGGTGCTCGGCGATCGTCATGCTCACGCCCACCCGGAGCTCTCGGGCGTCCCCATCTCGGCTGTGGCGCAGCCAGGCGGAGAATTCCTCCGCTGCCTCGAGCAGCTCCCGGGCATGGGCCGCATAGAGCAGCCCGGCCGAGGTCGGCCGGGAGCCGCGAGCGCCGCGCTCCAGCAGCGCCGTCCCGGCCTGCGCCTCGAGCTGGGCGATCATGCGGCTGGCATTGGGCTGGTGCATCTTCAGACGACGCGCACCCGCTCCGAGCCCGCCCTCGTCGACGACGGCGAGGAACAGCGCGAGGGCCTGCAGGTTCGGAAGGGCATCAGGCATATCAGAATCATATGCCGGGATCGCGAACTGCTGTCTACCGGGCGTTCACCGGAGGTGGGAAGGTGCATCTCATGTCCCTCAGCACCACATCCGCTCCCCCGCTCCAGCGTCACTCCCTCTGGCCCGGGATCGTGGTCTCCCTCGCGGTAGCGGCGGTGTCGATCCTGACGTCACAGGCGCTGCCGGGTGTGAGTGCGCTGATCATCGCGATCGTCGTCGGGATCCTGGTCGCAAATTTCACCACCCTGCCAGCCGCTCTCGCCCCGGGGATGTCCTTCGCCGCGAAGAGGCTGCTGCGGGTGGGGATCGTGCTGCTGGGTCTGCAGGTGGCGCTCGGCGATCTGCTCGCCCTCGGCGCCCCGATGCTGGCCGTGGTGGTGGTCGTGGTCACCGGCGGGACCCTCGGAACCGTGCTGATCGGCCGGGCGCTCGGGGTCGAGAAAGGGCTGACGATCCTGGTGGCCTGCGGCTTCTCGATCTGTGGGGCCGCAGCGGTGGCGGCCGCCGCGGGCGTCACGGACCCCGAGGAGAAGCACGAGCAGCGCACGATCACGGCGATCGCCCTGGTGGTGCTGTGCGGCACGCTGATGATCGCCGCGGTCCCCGCCGCCGCGGCGCTGCTGCAGCTGGAGCCCGAAACCGCCGGGCTCTGGGCAGGCGCGTCGATCCACGAGGTCGCACAGGTGGTCGCCGCCGGCGGCGCGCTCGGCGGCGCGGCGCTCACGGTCGCGGTGATCGTCAAGCTCGCCCGGGTGCTGATGCTCGCCCCCGTGATGGCCGTGCTCAGCCTGCAGCAGCGGCGCGAAGGGGCGGCCGACGGGAAGCGCCCGCCGCTGGTGCCCCTGTTCGTGCTCGGATTCCTGGCGATGGTGCTCCTGCGCTCCTTCGCCCCTCTGCCCGGCGGGTTCCTCGAGGTGGGCGCCCTGCTGCAGACCGCCCTGCTCGCCGCGGCGATGTTCGCTCTCGGCACCGGGGTGAAAGTGCGAAATCTGCTCCAGGTGGGGCCTCGCCCGCTCGCTCTCGCCGCATTGTCCACCCTGCTGGTCGCGACGCTCGCACTCGGAGGGGTGCTGCTGGCCGCTTGAGGCTCGAAAGGCCCGCATCTGCGCATGTATCATCGACTTCATGACGCAGATGCGAGTTCGTGACGCCGCGACCTTCCTCGGGGTCAGCGAGGACACGGTCCGGCGCTGGATCGAGAAGGGGACACTCGCGGCAGGCTCCGATGACGCGGGCCGGAAGGTTCTCGAGGGCACCGAGGTGGCGCGCCTGGCACGGGAGCTGGCGGTGTCCCCGGAGCTGCATGGCGCGACGACCTCCTCCGCCCGCAACCGCTTCGTGGGCCTGGTCACGAGCGTCGTGATGGACACCGTGATGGCGCAGGTCGAGCTGCAATGCGGTCCCTTCCGCGTGGTCTCCCTGATGAGCAGCGAAGCCGCCCGGGAGCTGGGCCTCGAACCCGGCACGGTGGCCACGGCCGTCGTGAAAGCGACCCAGGTCGTGGTCGAGACGCCGTGAGGATCCGCGCCCGGCTGATCGCCACAGCGGCAGGGATCGCCCTCCTCGTCGCAGGCTGCGGGAGTGCCCTCGTCTCGACCGGCGGGGCCGATCAGCCCACCACCCTGCAGGTCTTCGCCGCCGCCTCCCTCCAGGAGCCCTTCGAAGAGCTCGGCGACCAGTTCGAGTCCGAGCACGAGGAGGTCGCGGTGGAGTTCAACTTCGCCGGCTCCTCCACCCTGGTCCAGCAGATCCAGGAGGGCGCCCCGGCGGACGTCTTCGCCTCCGCGAACTCCTCGAACATGGACAAGCTCGTGGCCTCCGGACTCTCGGGCACCAACCCGGTGGACTTCACGACCAACACGCTGGTGATCGCGGTCCCGGCGGGCAACCCGGCCGGCGTGGCCGGCCTGGATTCCCTCACCGGGGACGCTCTGAACCTCGTCGTCTGTGCGCCCGAAGTCCCCTGCGGTGCGGCGACCGAAGCCATCGAGGAGGCAGCCGGGCTGGAATTCGCGCCGGTCAGCGAGGAGCAGTCCGTCACCGATGTCCTGAACAAGGTCACCAGCGGTGAGGCGGATGCGGGCCTGGTCTATGTCACCGACGCGAAGAAGGCCGGAGCAGCTGTGGCGAGCATCGAGTTCCCCGAGGCTGCGAGCGCTGTGAACATCTACCCGATCACCACGGTCAAGGACGCCGGCAGCGCGGAGCTCGGCCGGGAGTTCCTGGACCTCGTCCGGAGTGAGACCGGCCAGGAGATCCTGGCCGGATACGGGTTCGCCGCGCCATGAGATCCCTCCCCCGCTGGATGCTGATCCCGGCCCTGCTCGGCGGGCTGTTCGTGCTGCTGCCGCTGGTGTCGATGGCGCTGCGTGTGCAGTGGGGCAGCTTCGGTGAGCTGATCAGCAGCGAGTCCTCGCTCGCAGCGCTGCGGCTGAGCCTGCAGACCTCGACGATCAGCGCCGCGCTCTGCGTGCTGCTGGGCGTGCCGATGTCACTGCTGCTGGCTCGCGCTGAGTTTCGAGGGCTCTCGCTGCTGCGCTCGGTGGTGCTGATCCCGTTGGTGCTGCCGCCGGTGGTGGGCGGTATCGCGCTGCTCTACACCTTCGGCAGACAGGGCCTGCTGGGCCAGCAGCTCGAGGTGCTGGGGCTCCAGATCGCCTTCTCCACCACAGCGGTGGTGCTCGCACAGACCTTCGTGGCGCTGCCCTTCCTGGTGATCAGCCTCGAAGGTGCACTGCGCACCTCCGGCACCCGCTATGAGGTCGCGGCAGCCTCCCTCGGTGCCAGGCCCTCCCGGGTCCTGCTGCGGGTGACGCTGCCGCTCGTGGCACCGGCCCTGCTCTCCGGCACTGTGCTCTCCTTCGCGCGCGCGCTCGGCGAGTTCGGCGCCACGATCACCTTCGCAGGCTCCCTGCAGGGCACCACCCGCACGCTGCCGCTGGAGATCTACCTGCAGCGCGAGAGCGACCCCGAGGCCGCAGTGGCATTGTCCTTCGTGCTGATGATCATCGCGGTGCTGGTGATCGCGGCAGCCCGTCGGAGGGTGCCCGCATGAGCCTGTCCCTCCACGCCGTCGTCCCCGAGCGCGGGCTCGACCTCGAACTCACGGTCGCCGACGGCGAAACTCTCGCGGTGATCGGCCCGAACGGCGCCGGGAAGTCCACGGTGCTGTCCCTGATCTCCGGTGGCCTCCACCCCGCGAAGGGGCAGATCGTGCTGGACGGACGGGTGCTGACCGGCGAGGGCAGCTGGGTCCCACCCCACGCCCGCAAGGTCACCACCCTCTCCCAGGATCCGGTGCTGTTCCCCCACCTCACCGCGCTGGGGAATATCATCTTCGCGCTGCGCTCGCAGGGGGTGCCCCGGACCCGCGCCCGCCAGGGGGCCGAGCGCTGGCTCGCAGAGCTCGGCATCCCGGAGCTCGCGGACCGTCGGCCCTCACAGCTCTCCGGCGGACAGGCGCAGCGGGTCGCGATCGCTCGCGCTCTGGCCGCAGATCCCCGGCTGCTGCTGCTGGACGAGCCGATGGCCGCACTCGACATCGACGTGGCCCCGGCGCTGCGGGAGCAGCTGGGTCGCTTCCTGGCCAGGCGCACGGCGATCATCGTCACCCATGATGTGCTCGATGCGCTGACCCTCGCGGATCGGATCGCGGTGCTCGAGGATGGTCGCCTGGTCGAGCAGGGACCGACGCAGGAGCTGCTGAGCCGTCCCCGCTCCGCCTTCACCGCCCGATTCGCGGGACTGAACCTCGTCAGCGGACGCTGGGACGGCCGCGCCGTGGTCCTCGCTGACGGCGCCCGACTGCCGGCAGCTGCTGCGCACCACCCAGGCGACCAGGTCCATGCCGCCTTCCGTCCCGCCCAGGTGACGCTGGTGGAGACGGGCGGCCTCCCGCGCACTGTGCGCTCCCTCGCCCCCAGCGGAAACTTGGTGCGGGTGCGCACCGATGACCTCTCCGCAGATCTGCCCCCGCAGGAGATCGCCGCACAGCGGCTCGAGCCCGGGGTGTCCGTGCGCCTCGAGGTGCCGTCTGCGGCTGTGACAACCTATCGGGCATGATCGATCTGCGAGCCCTGCACCGCGAGCTCCGGGACCGGCACGGCCCACAGGGCTGGTGGTGGCCCGGCGAGGAGCCCTTCGAGATCGCCCTCGGCGCGGTGCTGGTCCAGCGCAGCCGCTGGGAGCAGGCCGCCTCCGCGATCGCGGCACTGCGCGGGGCGGGGCTGCTGGACGCCCCGACGCTTGCAGCGGCCGATGAGGAGACGGTGCGGGAGCTGGTCCGGCCCGCTGGCTTCCCGCGCACGAAGCCACGCCGCGTCCAGTCGCTCGCCCGCTGGTGGGCGGAGCACGCCGCGACGGCCCGGACGCTGAGCGACGAGCAGTTGCGCAGCGAGTTGCTCGGCATCGAGGGTGTCGGGGAGGAGACCGCCGATGCGCTCTCGATGTACTGCTTCGGGCGGCCCGCATTCCTCTGCGATGAATACGCCAGGCGCGTGCTGGGCGACCGCGGCGCGGAGGTGCCCGGCAGCTATCCTGCGTTCCGACGGGCCCTCGCCCCGGCGCTCTCCACCGCAGGGTTCGAGGTCTCCGAGCTCGCCGAGCTGCACGGACTGATCGTCGAGGAGGGCAAGGCCAGAGGACGGAATGCCTCCGCTCAGGTGGTCGAGCGGACCGCGAGTTCGGGACGGAGCACCACGGACTGATCGGTCTCCCGCCCGGCGATGAGGTCCAGCAGCAGCGTGGCCCCGAGCTCGGCGAGGCGCCGGCCCGGGTTCACGACGGTGGTGAGCGAGATCGTGTCGTCCGCCGCGGAGGCGATGTCGTCGAAGCCGATCACGGCGACGTCCTCCGGGACGCGCACCCCCTGTCCCTCGAGCTTCTTCAGGGCGCCGAGGGCCATCAGATCGCTGCTGGCGAAGAGCGCGTCGAAAGGCGTCTCCGATGCCAGCAGCGCGGCTGTCTCCCGTTCCCCCGAGGCGAGGGTGAAGTCGCCGAAAGAGAGCCATGCGGGTTCGATCCCTGCGTCGGCCAGCTCCTTCTCGAAGCCCTCCCGACGGTCGACCGCCGCGGGCATGTCCTGCGGACCGCAGATCATCGCGATCCGGCGCCGGCCCCGCTCGATGAGGTGGCGCGCGGCCAGGCGACCGCCCTCGATGTTGTCGAGATCCACGAACGAGGCGGTGAGCCCCTCGGGAGGGCGGCCGATGAACACCACCGGCACCGCGGCCTCCCGGAGCACCTCGACAGAGAGGTCTCCCTCATGGTGCGAGACCACCAGCAGACCGTCGGCATGCCCGCCCCGCAGGAAGCGACGCGTGCGGGCATGATCCTCCGGGCTGGAGAGCACCAGCAGCAGCTGCTTGTCGCTCGCGTCCAGCCCGGCCGTGACGCCGGAGATGGCGCTGACGAAGAAGGGATCGGTGAACACCCGGGACTCGTGCTCGGGCACGATCAGCGCGACAGCGCCCGTCTGCCGGCTGGCGAGGCTGCGCGCGGCGTTGTTGGGCACATAGCCCAGAGCGCGCACGGCCTCCTCGACCTTCGAGACCTTGTCCCGACGCACCTGCACGTCCCCGCGCACCACTCGGGACACGGTGGCCCGCGAGACTCCCGCGACCCGTGCCACATCCTCCAGAGTTGCGCCGCGGCCGTTCGCCGAGGTCTCCTCGAGCCCGTCGAGAATCGCCATGGTGGGCTCCCCTCTCAGCCCTTGACCGCGCCCTGCATGATGCCCTGGACCAGCTGTCGGCCAGCCAGGAGGAACAGCAGCAGCAGCGGGATCACGGAGATCACCACACCGGACATTATCAGGGAGTAGTCCTTGAAGTAGGAGGCCTGCAGCTGCTGCAGCGCCACCGGGAGGGTGAGGCTGTCGTCGCGCAGGATGATGAAGGGCCAGAAGAAGTTGGTCCACGAGCCCACGAAGGTGAACAGGAACAGCATCGCACCGGCACCGCGGGCGGCGGGCAGTGCGACATGCCAGTAGGTGCGCATCAGGTTGCAGCCGTCCACGCGGGCTGCCTCGATGAGCTCGAAGGGCAGGGCGTCCTCGAGGTACTGGGTCATCCAGAACACGCCGAAGGCGGTGACCAGGGCCGGGATGATCACGGCCTTGAGGTCGCCCACCCAGCCGATCTTCGCCATGATGATGAACAGCGGGATCACGCCGAGCTGGACCGGCACAGCCATGGTGGCGATGACGAAGACCAGCAGTCCGCGTCGGCCCCGGAAGCGCAGCTTGGAGAACGCGAAGCCGGCCAGGGTCGCGAAGAACACCACCGACAGCGAGGTCACCGTCGCCACGAAGATCGAGTTGAGCATCGCCGACCAGAAGTTGATGTCGGAGGCGATCACCTTGCCCATGTTCGACAGCAGGTTCCCCTGGGGCAGCAGGGAGGGCAGCGGATTGCGGGCGATGGCGCCGGCGTCCGAGGAGGCCAGCAGCAGCGCGTAGTAGAGCGGGAAGAACGAGATCACCAGGACGATGCCGAGGAGGACGTAGTTCCACCAATGGGGGCGGGCGTCGGCCCCTCCTCCGCCCTTGAGGCGACGGCGCGCGGCCCGGGCCGCACCCTTGCCGGCGAACTGTTCGATGGCAGCGGTCGATTGCATGGTCATTGCTCCTTACCGCGAGCTCTTGGCGGGGCCGCCGGCATTCGCGATGCGGCGAGTGATGAGGAAGTTGAGGACACCGAAGACGAGGATGATGAGGAACAGCAGCCAGGCGACCGCCGAGGCACGTCCGAAAGCCAGCTGCGGCCCCCAGCCGAGTTCGTAGAGGTACATCGTCAACGTCATCCATTGGCGGGAGGCACCGCCCTGCCCGCCGGTGTCGAACATGCGGGGTTCGTCGAAGATCTGCAGGCCGCCGATCGTGGAGGTGATCACGACGAAGACGATGGTGGGGCGGAGCATCGGCACGGTCACGTACCAGAAGCGCTTCATCCGTCCGGTGCCGTCGATGATCGCGGCCTCGTAGATCTCGCGCGGGACCGCCTGCATGGCGGCCAGGAAGATCAGGGCGTTGTATCCGGTCCAGCGGAAATTGACCATGGTCGCGATCGCGACGTGGGAGGCGAGCGCGTCCGAGTGCCAGCCGACGGCGGGCAGGTTGATCGCGGTCAGTGCACCGTTCACGATCCCGGAGCCGTCGGCGAAGATCTTCGCGAAGATCAGGGAGACGGCGACGGGGGCGACCACGAACGGCACCAGCACACCCATGCGCCAGAAGGTCTTCGCGCGCAGGTTCGCATCGAGCACGTAGGCGATGAGGATCGCGGCGATGACCTGCGGCACCGAGGACAGGATGAAGATCGAGAAGGTGTTGCGCAGCGCCTTGTAGAAGCTGTCGGTGCCGAGCACGAACTGGAAGTTCGCCAGGCCCACGAACTCACCCTGGCCACGGATGAGGTCCCAGTCATGCAGGGACACCCATGCGGTGTACAGGATGGGGAACAGCCCTGTGATGATGAACAGCACGAAGAACGGGCTGATGAACAGGAACGGCGTGAATCGCACGTCCAGCCGCGTCAGGGCGGAGCGCCAGGCGGGCCGCGGGCGGCGAGAGGCAGGGCCTGCGCCCGAAGGCGGGGCGGCCGAGCCGGAGCTCGCCTCAGGCCGAGGGGTCGGGCGTGTCGATGTGGTCACCGGGTTCCTTTCGGCAGGACCGCAAGCGGCGGCGGCTCCCTCAGGAGCGAGCCGCCGCCGCCTGCGGTCAGCGGGATGGCCTGAGTCAGAGACCCAGCTCGTCGTAGGCGGTCAACGCCTGCTCCCAGGACTCCGCGGGGTCCATGCCGTCGACATCCCACCGGGTGATCGCATCGGCGAGCACCGTGTTGATGACGAAGAAGTTCGGGCCCATGAACGGCTGCACGTCGATCGCGGTCGCACGCTCGGAGTAGATCTCACCGACGGGCGCGCTGTTGAAGAACTCGTTGACCGCGCTGGTCACGCCCTCGTCGGCGAGCGCGTCGACCTGGCTGGGGAAGGCACCGACGGCCTGGAAGGCCACCACCTGCTGCTCGGATGCGGTGAGCCACATGGCGAGCTTCTTCGCCGCCTCGATGTTCTTGCCCTGGCCGGGGACGGCCAGGTAGGAGCCGCCCCAGTTGCCGCCACCGCCGGGGAAGACATCGGCGATGTCCCAGCCCTCGACGCCGTCGGCATTGCCGGCCAGCGGACCCATCATCCACGGCGGGCAGAGCATGGTGGCGAAGCCGTCGGACTGGAACGCGGCGGTCCAGTCCTCCTCCCACTGCTTGAATCCGGCGGAGATGTCCTTGAACTCCACGAGGAGGTCGTAGATCGCCTTGACGTCGGCGTTGTCCTTGAGCGGGACCGGGGTGCCGTCGGCCGTCTCGTAGGGATGGGTCAGCTGCTGGACCATGCCGTTGAAGGTGCCGCCGGCACCGTCGAACCACGGGATGCCGGTGTCCTCGACGAACTGCCGACCCGCCTCGAAGTAGGTGCGCCAGTCGCCGGTGAGCTTCTCGGCGAGCTCGGCGCGGTCGCTGGGCAGCTCGCTCTTGTCGATGAGGTCGCCGCGGTAGGCGAGGGCCTCGGGGCCGATATCGGTGCCATAGCCGATGAGCTTGCCGTCGATCGTGGCCGCTTCGGTCTTCCAGTCCAGCCAGCGGCCCTCGACCGCCGGATCGGCGAGGTCCTCGAAGATGTCCGAGTACTCGGCGAGCTCGGCCCACCAGCCGACCTCGACACCCTCGACGTCTGCCAGGCCCGAACCGGCGGCGAGTCCGGTCATGAGGTTCGCGCGGGCGTCATCGCTGGTCGCAGCTTTCTTATGCGTGATCTTGACGCCGGGGTTCTCTTCCTCGTACTTCGTGAAGAGCTCCTCGTAGCCGAACTCGTTGAACGTGGCGACGGTCAGAGTGACCTCGTCGCCCTCGCCACCCTCACCTCCGCCGGAGCTGCTCCCGCAACCCGCGATCGCGGCGGTGGCGGCGGTCGCGGCCGAGGCGGCCAGGGCTGACCTGCGCGTGATCTTCATGGTGAACTCCTTCGTTCGTTGCTGCGATGTCGTTCTGAGAGCGCTCTCTTGGCGGATGCCGTTTCTGAGAGCGCTCTCAAAGGGGATGTTCGCCACAGTACACGAGAGCGGAGGATCCAAAGGTCTCAATACGGTCTCGCCCTGTTGCCCCCACCTCTCCCGCCCTGCCGCGCCCGACCCTCTCGTCCTGCCGCGCCTGCGTCGCTCGCCCTGCCAGCCTCCCCACAGCGCTCGCACGTCTGGAAGGATCGGGCCATGACGCTCCTGGACTCCCGCCTCCCCCTGGTCGCCGCGCCGATGGCGGGCGGACTCTCCACCCTCGCGCTCGCTCGGGCCGTCTCCTCGGCGGGCGCGTTCCCGTTCCTGGCCGCCGGGAACCTGACCCCGCAGGCGCTCGCAGCGGATATCACCGCCGTGCGGGGGCTCGGCATCGCCTTCGGCGTGAACCTCTTCGTGCTGCCGCCGCGGGAGATCGACGAGGAGTCCTTCGCCGCCTACGTCGAGGAGCTCGGCGCGGACGCCGCCCGCGCAGGGGTGGAGCTGGATCCCGTGCCACGGCGCGACGACGACTTCTTCCACGAGAAGCTCGCCCTGCTATTCGACGACCCGGTGCCGGTGGTCTCCTTCACCTTCGGCCTGCCCGCCGCGGAGCAGATCGCCGCCCTGCAGGCGGTGGGAACGACCGTGCTCGCGAGCATCACCGATCCCGAGGAGGCGCGGGCCGCAGCGCAGCTCGGCGTCGACGGCCTGGTGGTGCAGGGGCCGAGCGCCGGTGGGCACAGCGCCACCCACGATCCCTCCCGCACCCTCGCGCCACTCCGCACAGAGGACCTGGTGCGGCTGGTGCGCGACGCCGTGGACCTGCCGCTGCTGGGCGCGGGCGGGGTGGATGGCCCCGCCGCCGTACGACGGATCCTCAGCGCAGGCGCCGAGGGCGTGGTCAGCGGCACGATGCTGCTGCGTACGGAGGAAGCGGGCACCTCTGCCACGCATCGGGCGGCGCTCGCGGAGCGTTCCTTCCGCGAGACGGTGCTGACCCGCGCCTTCACCGGGCGGCCCGCCCGCTCGCTGCGCAACGACTTCGTGGACCGTCATCACGCCACCGCGCCGACCGGCTATCCGCAGGTTCACCACCTCACGCGCGAGCTGCGCCGCGCCGCGGGGGCGGCTGGCAATATGCAGAGCCTCCACCTGTGGGCCGGGACCGGGTGGCGCAGCGCGCCCGAGGGATCCGCGGCGGAGGTCATCACCTGGCTCGCGGAGGGGGTCTGACGGCCAGGCCGCCACCCCCACCCGGGCAGTTCCGAGCCGCGCCGTGCCCGGGACAGCAGAAGGGCCCCACCTCACGGTGGAGCCCTTCTGACGAGTCACTGTCTCACGGTTTCTCGAGTGGAGCTAAGGGGATTCGAACCCCTGACCTCTTCCATGCCATGGAAGCGCGCTACCAACTGCGCCATAGCCCCGTATCGGGTGCCGCCCGCAGGCGACTCGTCGATATTACCCCGCTCCGCAGCTCATATGAAATCGGGAGGCAGGTTGTGTGACACCAACCTCATCAGCCCGTTCGCCGGCTCCCCGACAACTGGTTCGAGCACGGAACGGTGACAGTTCTCGAGCCCCGAGAGGCCCCGGAAACCATTCGTGTCCAGGCCCAGCAGCGCTGTGATGCCCAAGGTGATCGCCGCGCCGTGGGCGACCACCATCACGGTGCCGCCGACGTGCTGCGCGACCAGCTCGCGGCAGGCAGCGGCCACCCGCTCCCCCACCACGGGACGGTCCTCGACCTCGAGCCCGAGGACCGGGCGGTGGGCACGCCAGTCGGCGTGCTCATCAGGCCATCGCCGCCTGATCTCCTCCCCGCGCAGCCCTTCCCAGAGTCCGAAGCCGCGCTCGAGGAAGGCCTCGTCGGTGGCGACGTCGAGACCGCTGTCGCGGGAGATGATGCGAGCGGTCTCCAGCGCACGTTCGAGCGGCGAGGCGACGATGACGTCCGGCGGATTCTTCGCCACCGATTCCGCGAGCGACTCCGCCTGGCGCAGGCCGGTCGGGTTCAAGGGGATGTCGACCTGGCCCTGCAGACGGCCCTCACGGTTGTAGTCGGTCTGTCCGTGGCGCACCAGGATCAGACGAGCACGGGGCTGCCTCACTCCGGGCGGCCCTCGACGATCTGCAGATCCAGGACGGGCGCGTCGCGCCACAGTCGTTCGAGCGCGTAGAAGGCGCGGTCCTCGGCGTGCTGGACGTGCACCACGATGTCTCCGTAGTCCAGCAGCACCCAGCGGGCATCACGCTCCCCCTCGCGGCGCAGCGGCTTGCGGCGGCGCTCCTTCAGCAGCGCCTCCTCGATACCGTTGACGATGGCGGAGACCTGCCGCTCGGAGTCCCCGCTGCACACGAGGAAGACGTCGGTGATCACCACCAGCTCGGAGACATCGAGGCCGATGACCTCCTCGGCGAGCTTGTCGGCGGCGGCCTGGCCGGCCACCCGGGCGAGGTCGAGAGATTCTTCAGGGGCGCTCACGCGGACATGTCCTCCGGGACGGAATGGGTGACGAACAGATGATCGAGCAGGGCGGTCTCCGAGGCGGAGGCCGCGCCGGGGCCGATGACCCCGGTCAGCATCAGGGCGAGCAGCACGATGAAGGCGACGGCGATGAGGGCCCACACCAGCCACACCAGCGCACGCCCTCCGGAGCGCTCCGGACGATGGAGCACCTTGCCGTCGAAGCGGGGCGCGGGGCGCGGCTCCGGCGCCTCGGCGACGGAGAGCTCGCCGAGCTCCACCCCGTCGTGGTCATGGGTGAGCGTGCTCACCGGGTGGTCTTCGACGGCCGCAGGCACAGCAGGATCTGCGTCCGGGCTCTCGGTCGTCTCCCCCTCGGCGAGAGCCGGCGCAGGGGCCTCGCTGAGCTCGATGATGCGGGCACGCCGGCCGAACTTGCGCAGAGCGGGCACAGCCGCCCCAGCGGTCGGCGGTGCGACGGCGCCACGCACTCCGGGTGCCGCCTGCTGCTGTGCGGGTTCCATCGCGGCACGGGCCTCCAGGGCGGCGCTCTCCTCGGGGCTCAGCTCCCGGGCGCGGCGTCCGCGCCGCGGAGTGGTCTCCGGCTCGGTCATCGACCGTCACCTCCTGTGTAGAGGGCGTACTTGTTGATGTATTGGACGACGCCGTCGGGCACCAGGTACCAGACAGGTGCTCCGGCCGCGACCCGGGTGCGGCAGTCGGTGGAGCTGATCGCCATCGCGGGGACCTCGATCAGGGTGACGCCGTCCTCCGGCAGCCCGGAGGTGTCGAGCTCGTGGCCGGGCCTGGTGACTCCGACGAAGTGGGCGAGGTCGAAGATCTCCTCGGTGTCCTTCCAGGTCAGGATGTTCTGGAGGGCATCTGCACCGGTGATGAAGAAGAGATCGGCCTCAGGCTGCTCACGATGCAGATCCCTCAGGGTGTCGATCGTGTAGGTCGCTCCCGGCCGATCGATGTCGACCCGAGAGACGGTGAACACCGGGTTCGCCGCGGTCGCCACCACCGTCATCAGGTAGCGGTCCTCGGGATCCGAGATCTCTCGATCCGCCTTCTGCCAGGGCCGACCGGTCGGCACGAAGATCACCTCGTCGAGCGCGAAGACGCTTTGGACCTCGCTGGCGGCGACGAGGTGGCCGTGATGGATGGGATCGAAGGTCCCGCCCATCACGCCGATCCGGCGTCGCTGCAGCTCCACCGGGTCAGTCGTCAGAGCCGGTGGTGTTCTTCTTGTCCAGGCTGCGGTGATGCGCGCCGCCGACGAGCCAGGTGAGGCCCAGCAGCGACATCAGGATGATGAACATCCCGATACCGACCGCGGGGGCGGGGAGCCCCTCGCTGGCAAGGGTGCCGGACTCGGCAAGGATCATGAGCTGATCAGTCATGTTCTTGATGACCTTTCCACGGGTGACCGAGCCATCATCCCACAGCAAAGTGCGCGCTCATGCTCCGGCGCGCATGATGGGAGTGGGGTCACGGCCGCACCTGCCCCTGGCCCACCACCAGCCATTTGCTCGCGGTGATCTCCCGCAACCCCATCGGCCCGCGGGCGTGGAGCTTCTGGGTCGAGATGCCGATCTCTGCACCGAAGCCGAACTCGCTGCCGTCGGAGAAGCGGGTGGAGGCGTTCGCCATCACCACCGCGGAGTCGACCTCGTTCAGGAACCGCTGCTGGCTGCGGGCGTCGCGGGTGAGGATCGATTCCGTATGGCCGGTGGAGTGCTCCCGGATGTGGGCGAGCGCCTGGTCGAGATCCTCGACCACCTTCACCGCGAGCTCGAGCGCCAGGTACTCGGTGTCCCAGTCCTCCGCGACGGCCGGGATCACCTCGGCCTCGGTGCCGGCCGCGGCGAGGATCTCGGAGGCTCTCTCATCGGCGTGCAGGCGCACGCCGGCCGCGGCCAGAGGTGCCGCAAGGCGTGGCAGCGCCTGCTCGGCGATGTCCTGGTGGACCAGCAGCGTCTCGAGCGCATTGCACACCCCGATCCGCTGCAGCTTGGCATTGGCCACGATGTCGACCGCCTGGGCGAGGTCGGCGCTCGCGTCGACCAGCACATGGGTCTTCCCGGTGCCCGTCTCGATCACCGGGACCAGGGAGTTCTCCACCACTCTGCGGATCAGACCGGCGCCGCCGCGCGGGATCAGCACGTCCACCAGCCCGCGGGCGCGCATGAGCACGTCCACGCCCTCGCGGCCGTGCTCGTCGATCCCGGTGACCAGAGCCTCGGGGAGATCATGATCGACCAGCACCGAGCGCAGCACCGCGATCAGGGCGGTGTTGGAGTGGAGGGCGGCCGAGCCGCCGCGCAGCACCACCGCGCTGCCGGCCTTGAGCGCCAGGCCTGCGGCATCGACGGTGACATTCGGCCGTGCCTCATAGACCATGCCGATCACGCCCATCGGCACCCGCACCTCACGCAGCTCGAGGCCGTTCTCGAGGACTGAGCCGCGCACCACCTCGCCGATCGGATCAGGCAGAGCCGCCGCGTCCCGCAGCTGCTCGGCGATCGCCGCGACCCGCTCGGGGTCCAGGGCGAGCCGGTCCCGGAGCCCGGGGGCGATGCCGGAGGCGTCGGCCGCTGCGAGATCCCGCGCGTTCGCGTCCACAACCTCTGCGGCCCGCTCCACCAGCGCGTCGGCCATGGCCAGCAGCACCCGGTCCTTGGTGCCGCGGTGCAAACGCGCCAGCGCCGGCTGTGCGTCCTTCGCGGCGCGGGCTGCGGCGAGGACTGCGGTGGTCACAGGAGATTCCATGCCTGGAGTCTACGAGCGCCGCACCCCTTCGGTCAGGTGCCGTCCGACCAGCAGACGCCGTCTCCAACCCCCATCGTTCAGAGCATCACCAGCTGGTCACGGTGGATGGCGGGGCGGCGGAACCTCTCCCCCAGCTGCTCACGGGCCTCGTCGGTGCCACGGCCGGCCATCACCCGCAGCTCGTCGCTGCTGAAGGAGGCGATCCCGCGGGCGATCACCGCACCGTCCGGGGCGATCACGTCGACCGGGACTCCGGCCGGGAAGGTGCCCTCGACGCGCGAGATGCCGACGGCCAGCAGCGAGCGGCGGCGGCTGCGCACGGCTTCTGCCGCGCCCTCGTCCAGGTGCAGGGTGCCCGCACCTCGGGTCGCGAAGCGCAGCCAGACCAGACGGGAGCGGCGACGGCCATGGTGGGCGGGGAAGAAGGTGCCCACGTCCTGCCCCTCGATCGCGGCGGAGAACTGCTCGGCGGAGGTCATCAGGGCTGCGGTTCCGGTGGTCGCGGCGAGCTGCGCCGCTGAGAGCTTCGTGACCATCCCTCCCGTGCCCACCTTCGAGCCCACCGGACCGATGTTCACCCCGGCCAGCCGTGCCACGTCGTCCACCTGGGCGATGCGCTCGGCGCCGGGCTCTCGCGGCGGCGCGGTGTACAGGGCGTCTACGTCGGTGAGCAGGATCAGTGCGTCGGCGCCCAGCAGCTGTGCGACCAGCGCCGCGAGGCGATCGTTGTCGCCGAAGCGGATCTCGTGGGTGGCGGTGGTGTCGTTCTCGTTGACGATCGGCACCGCCCCCAGGTCCAGCAGCGACTCGAGGGCGCTGCGCACATTGCGGTAGGTCTGGGGGCGGATCACATCGGACTCGGTGAGCAGCACCTGACCGGTGATCAGATGGTGCGCGGCGAAGGCGCTCGACCAGGCGCTCGCCAGCAGTGCCTGGCCCACGCTCGCGGCCGCCTGCTGGAGCTCGACCGCGGCGGGCCGCTCGGGCATTCCGAGCGGTCCCAGCGCGGCGGCGATCGCACCGGAGGAGACGATCACCAGCTCGGTGCCCCGGCCGGCCAGGGCCGCGGCGGTGTCGGCGATCTGTCGGATCCGGAGCTGGTCGAGGCGTCCACGCTCATCGGTCAGGCTCGAGGAACCGATCTTGACCACGATCCGACGGGCCGTCGCGAGCGTCTCCCGAGAGGTGAGCCGCTCCGGTTGGCGCAGCTCGGCGGTGCTCACCGGGCCTCGTCCTGCGAGGCGGGGTCGGCCCAGTGACCGGCCCGTCGCTCCTCCTCCATCGCGGAGATCCGCTGCATCCTCGCCTCGGTGCGGGCGCGCTGCAGCTCCCGCTTCGTCTCGCGGGTGGGACGGGAATGATCCTCGAACCGGTCATCGGTGCCGCGGCGGCCCAGCATCTCGGCGCCGCCGACCATCGTCGGCTCCCAGTCGAAGACGACCGCGTCCTCCCCGGGACCGATCAGCACCGTCGAGCCCGCGACCGCGCCCGCGGCGTACAGCTGATCCTCGACGCCGAGCTTCGCCAGGCGGTCGGCGAGGTAGCCGACGGCCTCGTCGTTGGTGAAGTCGGTCTGACGCACCCAGCGCTCGGGCTTGTCCCCCTTGACGCGGAAGGCGGTGTGCCCGTCGTACTGCTCGGTGACCACCTCGAAGCCCTTCTCGTCGACTGCCTTGGGGGTCAGCACGATCGGGGCGGCCTCCGGCTCGGGGAGCTGTGCTCGCGCCTGCTCGACCAGCTCGCCGAGCACGAAGGACAGCTCGCGCAGGCCCTTGCGGGAGACGGCCGAGATATCCAGGATCGGGATCTCGCGCTCGGCGAGCTGCGCGCGGACCATGTCGGCCATATCCGCCCCATCGGGCAGATCCGTCTTGTTCAGCACCACCACGGTGGGCCGCTCCATGAGCGGCACCCGGCTGCCGGCCTCCTCGTCGAGGCTTGCTGCGTAGGTGGCCAGCTCGTTCTCGATGGTCGCGAGGTCCCCGACGGGGTCGCGATCCGATTCGAGGGCAGCGGCATCCAGCACGTGCACGATGACGTGGCAGCGCTCGATATGGCGCAGGAAGTCCAGGCCCAGGCCCTTGCCCTGGCTGGCTCCGGGGATGAGGCCCGGGACGTCGGCGATCGTGTAGCGGTGCTCCCCTGCCTCGACCACGCCGAGGTTCGGCACCAGGGTGGTGAAGGGGTAGTCGGCGATCTTGGGGCGGGCGGCGCTCATCGCGGCGATCAGGGAGGACTTGCCGGCGCTGGGAAAGCCCACCAGCGCGACGTCGGCGACCGTCTTCAGCTCGAGCACCAGGGAGCGCTCCTGGCCGGGCTCGCCGAGCAGGGCGAAGCCCGGGGCCTTGCGCTGGGCGGTGGCCAGTGCCGCATTGCCCAGTCCCCCGCTGCCGCCGCGGGCGGCGACGAAGCGGGTGCCGATGCCGATCATGTCGATCAGGACCGTGCCGTCCTCGGCCGTGACCACGGTGCCGTCGGGGACCGCGAGGATGAGGTCCTCGCCGCCGGCGCCGTGCCGCAGATCGCCCTTGCCGAAACCGCCGCTGGTCGCCTTCTGATGCGGCTTGTGGTGGTACTCCAGCAGCGTGGTGGTCGAGCCGTCGACCTCGAGGATCACATCGCCGCCGCGACCGCCGTTGGCACCATCGGGACCGGCCAGGGGCTTGAACTTCTCGCGACGGATCGAGGCGGCGCCGTTTCCGCCCGATCCCCCGGCGACCTGAAGCTGGACGCGGTCGACGAATGTGGCCATGGGTTCACTCCGATGATGGTGAGAAAAAGCATCGAGGGGCGGAGCGTTCGGCTCCGCCCCTCGAAGGACGCTATGTGCCCCGGGATCCGGGGCGAGCGATCAGACCGTCTCGACGATGCTGACCACGCGACGGTCGCGCTTGCGACCGAATTCGACAGTGCCCGCGGTGAGCGCGAACAGGGTGTCGTCGTTGCCGCGACCCACACCGTCACCGGGGTGGATCTTGGTGCCACGCTGGCGCACGATGATCTCGCCTGCGCCGACGTTCTGGCCGCCGAAGCGCTTGACGCCGAGGCGCTGGGAGTTGGAATCGCGCCCGTTCTTGGAGGAGCTGACGCCCTTCTTAGATGCCATCTGGGATCAATCCTTGTCTGTTCGGGGGATCGCTCAGGCGATTCCGGTGATCTTCAGCCGGGTGAGCTCCTGGCGGTGGCCCTGGCGCTTCTTGTAACCGGTCTTGTTCTTGTAGCGGAGGATCCGGATCTTCTCGCCGCGGAGGTCTTCGACCTTCTCGGCGGTGACCTTCACCTTGGCAAGCTCGTTCTGTGCGGAAGTGACCTTGTCACCGTCGACCAGCAGCACGGGAGCGAGATCGACGCTGTCGCCAGCCTCGCCTGCCACGCGGTTGATCACGATGGTGTCACCGACCGACACCTTCTCCTGACGACCGCCTGCGCGGACGATTGCGTACACCACGTCAATGCTCCATCTTGTGAATCGAATTCGAGACATGCTCCCTGCCGGGTGTCATCGCGGACCTGCGACCGTCAACCGGACCTGAGCCCCGTACGAACGGGGTCAAGCGGGAGATGCGGTCGCGCGATGCCCACCGGAAGCACGACTGCGGCACGTTTTGCGCCAGGGAACAGCTTACGATCCCGACACCCGCCGGTCAACCACCGGACACGTTCCGACCTGCGAGAACGCGGTCACACCCTGTGGAACACGTCACCCCTGGCCGGGGGCGTCCTGCTCCCAGGTCGAGCTCGAGGGCTCGCTCGCGGAATCCGTCGCCGTTTCAGCGGGGTCGTCGGACCCCGAAGACTCGCTGCGCTCTGCCGGAGTTGCCGCGTCCACGACCTCACCGTCGACGGTCACCTCGGGCTGCGTATGCGCCCCGGAGGCCGCCGCGATGGAGGCGATGGTGGCGCGAGCCAGGGCACGGCTGTCGGCGTCGTCCTCGAGACGATGCACATCGGCCTGCGACTCCTCGGTGCCGCTGTCGCCGCTCTCGGCCTCTTCCTTGGCACCGCCGCGCGTGCGTCGCCCGCGCCGTCGCGAGGACTTCGAGGAGTCGTCCCCGCCGTTCTCGCCGTGACCGGCGCTGCCGCCTCCGTTCCCGCCGTTGCCCCCACCGTTCGCAGTGCTGCCGCCGCCGTGGCTGTGGGTGCCGTCGACGTCGACGACCAGGCCGCGTCCGTTGCAGTGCTCACAGGTGTTCGAGAAGGTCTCGACCAGGCCCTGCCCGACCCGCTTGCGGGTCATCTGCACCAGGCCCAGCGAGGTGACCTCGGCGACCTGGTGCTTGGTCCGGTCTCGGCCCAGGCACTCGACCAGGCGCCGCAGCACCAGGTCCCGGTTGGACTCGAGCACCATGTCGATGAAGTCGATGACGATGATGCCGCCGATGTCGCGCAGCCGCAGCTGACGCACGATCTCCTCGGCGGATTCGAGGTTGTTCTTGGTGACCGTCTCCTCGAGCGAGCCGCCGGTGCCGGTGAATTTGCCTGTGTTCACATCGACCACGGTCATCGCCTCGGTGCGATCGATCACCAGGGAACCGCCGGAGGGCAGGTAGACCTTGCGATCCATGGCCTTGAGGAGCTGCTCGTCGATGCGGTGCTTCGCGAAGACGTCCTTGTCGCCGACATGGCGGGTCAGGCGCTCCAGCAGATCCGGGGCCACGTCGCTGATGTAGGCGTGGACGGCATCGTGGACCTTGTCCCCCTCGACGATCAGGGAGGTGAAGTCCTCGTTGAAGACGTCACGCACCACCTTGATGGCGATGTCCGGCTCCTGGGAGAGGGCCACCGGGGCGGACTTGCTCTTCTGCGACTTCTCGATCTTCTCCCACTGGGCGCGCAGGCGCTCGACGTCGTGCGTCAGCTCCTCCTCGCTCGCGCCCTCGGCGGCGGTGCGCACGATGACGCCCGCGTCCTCGGGGATGATCTCGCGCATGATCTTCTTCAGCCGCGCACGCTCGGTGTCGGGCAGCTTGCGGGAGATGCCGGTCATGGAGCCGCCGGGCACGAACACCACATAGCGGCCGGGCAGGGAGATCTGGCTGGTCAGCCGGGCACCCTTGTGACCGATCGGATCCTTGGTGACCTGCACCAGCACCGGATCGCCGCTCTTGAGCGCGAGCTCGATACGACGCGGCTGACCCTCGAGGCCCACAGCGTCCCAGTTGACCTCACCGGCGTAGAGCACCGCGTTGCGGCCCTTGCCGATATCCACGAACGCAGCTTCCATGGAGGGCAGCACGTTCTGGACCTTGCCCATGTAGACGTTGCCGACCATCGAGGTCTGCGTCTTCTGGGCGACGTAGTGCTCGACCAGCACATCGTCCTCGAGCACCGCGATCTGGGTGCGGCCGGCGCGCTCGCGCACCACCATCGAGCGCTTGACGGACTCGCGGCGGGCCAGGAACTCGGACTCTGTGATGACGTTGCGGCGACGACCGGCGTCACGGCCCTCACGGCGGCGCTGGCGCTTGGCCTCGAGGCGGGTCGAGCCCTTGACGGCCTTGACCTCGTCGCGCGCTTCTCGGGCGTCGCGCACCTTGACCACAGTGTTCGGCGGATCATCCGGGGAGGTCGATTCGTCCCCGCTGCTCCCGGAGCGGCGCCGACGCCGGCGACGGCGTGAGCTGGAGGAGCTGCCGGAACCGGACTCGGATCCCTCTCCGCTGCGGTCCTCGTCCTCGGCATCGTCCTGCGCGGAGCTCTCCGCGCCGTTGTCCTCGCTGTCGGTCTCGCCGTAGCCCGTGCCGTCCTCGGATCCCGAGCCGTCGTCGTCGCCGCGACCGCGACCGCGTCGGCCACGACCGCCTCGTCGACGCCGCCGGCGGGAGTTCGAGCTCGAGCTGTCGGAGGAGGAGTCCTCGCTGCTATCGCTGTCGTCGCTGTCGCCATCGCTGCCGTTGTCCTCAGACTCGGAGCCCGCGGCGGCGGAGTCGGAGCTGGCCGCGCCGGAGGTGCGCTGGGAGGAGCGTCGCGAGCGGCTGCGCCGGGAGCGCGAGGGCTGCTCCTCATCAGTCTCGGAATCAGTCTCGGACGACACCTCGTCGTCGTCGTCGGAACCAGCGGCGAAGGAGAGGCCGGCGCTGCCGACCGGGGCGTCGTGGGCACCGACGGTGGTGCGGGGCTGCGCGGTGGGCGCCTGGAACAGGAGCGAGGCGAAGTCCATCTGGACCTGCTCACGGCGACGGGCGCGGTCGTCATCCGCCGCCGCGGCGGAGTCGTCCTCACCGGCGCCACGGGCCGAGGCGAGGGCACGCAGATCGCCGAGGACAGGGCTGTCGTCCGTCGCCGCTGCGGGTGCTTCCGGTGCGGTTGCTTCCGGTGCAACGGCTTCTGGAACGACCGCTTCCGAAGCCTCCTCCTCGACCTGGGGCTCCACGGTCTGGGACGGCGCGGTCTGAGTCGGCGCGGCCTGGGGCTCCTCGACCGCATCCGCGGCCGGGATCACCGGGGCTCCGGCCGGGGCGCCAGCGCGCCGACGGGGGCGCTTCGTCCGCACCGGAGCGGGCTCAGCCGCGGCCGCCTCCTGCGCGGCCACCACGGTGCGCGGGGCGGAGGTCTCCGGCTGCGGGACCGCAGGCGGGGTGAAAGCAGGGGCTCCGACGGGGGCGCCGGCGCGCCGGCGACGACGAGCGGGAGCAGCGGGCTGCGTCTCGTCCGACGAATCGTTCTCGGGAATGTGGGTGCTGTCAGCCATGAGGCCGTCTCCTTCTGGAGGACCAGCGCACCCTGGTCCCTTCTGGTCATCGTCGCTGGGACGGAAGTCTCAAGCCCTCGCCGTCGCGCAGCTCCCCGATGGAAGCGCTGCGATGCCGACCGAGGGAACACAGCGGTCGCGGTCGTCCGCGTAGCCGGTGCTCCGACGTCACGACGCCGGGAGGTTCCCCCACCCGGTACGGAGCAGGAGAGTGCCTCGATCAGTATGGCACAGGGGTCGCTTCCGCCGGAGGCGACATGCTCGGACTGCCTCTGACCGTTCCCGCGGGTCTACGCTCGAGAGCGGGACCATCGTCCTTCGCCGCGCCGGTGACCGCCCCGTAGGTTTTATGACGGCGTGTCGTCCACTCGGGAGGAATCATGGAAGCCTTCGACCTGGCACGGTGGCAGTTCGGCATCACCACCGTGTACCACTTCATCTTCGTCCCGCTCACCATCGGACTGTCCCTGCTGGTCGCGATCATGCAGACCCGGGCGGTCTTCTCGAAGGATCCTGCGCGCAAGGATGCCTGGACGCGGATGACGAAGTTCTTCGGCTCGATGCTGATCGTGAACTTCGGCATCGGTATCGCCACCGGCATCGTCCAGGAGTTCCAGTTCGGCATGAACTGGTCCGAGTACGCACGCTATGTGGGCGACGTCTTCGGCGCACCGCTGGCGCTCGAGGGCCTGGCGGCCTTCTTCCTCGAATCCGTGTTCCTGGGACTGTGGATCTTCGGCTGGGGCAAGATGCCCGAGAAGATCCACCTGCTGACGATCTGGGCCGTGGCACTGGGCACCACCCTCTCGGCGTATTTCATCATCGCCGCGAACTCCTTCATGCAGCATCCTGTCGGCGCGATGCTGAACCCTGAGACCGGGCGTGCGGAGCTCGACCCCTCGCAGGGCTCGATCCTCGCGGTGCTCACGAACGTCACCGCGATGGCGGCCTTCCCGCATGTGGTCTCCGGGGCCTGGCTGGTGGCTGGAGCGTTCCTCACCGGGGTCGCCGTCTGGCACATGGTGCGCCACCACAACCGGGCGCGAGCATTCGGCCTGGACACCGAGGAGGGGCAGGAGCACCATCTCGCCGCCCGCGATCTGTTCCGGCCCACCGTGCGCTTCGGGGTGATCGCCATGGTGGTGTCCGCCGTGGTGCTCGTCATCTCCGGGGACTTCCAGGCCAAGCTCATGTTCGAGCAGCAGCCGATGAAGATGGCCTCGGCCGAGGCACTGTGCGAGACGCAGTCGGACGTACCGTTCTCGATCCTCACCGTCGGAGGGCCGGATGCCTTCAGCGAGGACTGCTCGGGGGTCACCCACATCATCGAGATCCCTTATGTGACGGGGATCCTCGCCACCAACGACCCGCACGCCACCCTGCAGGGCGTGGACGATCTCAACGCCCAGTACAAGGAGCAGTTCGGCGAGACCGCCCTGGACATCCGCGGCAACGAGGTCGCCGTCGACTACCGGCCGAACCTCTTCGTCACCTACTGGTCCTTCCGGCTGATGATGGGGCTCGCCGCCTTCAGCGGAATTCTCGCCCTCTGGGCCCTGTGGGTCACCCGCGGCAAGGGGGAGAACGCCCGCACCTCCGGATCGAAGCTCCTCCAGTGGTTCGCCGTGCTCGCGATCCCGATGCCCTTCTTCGCGAACTCCGCGGGCTGGGTCTTCACCGAGATCGGACGGCAGCCCTGGGTGGTCCACCCCAACCCCCTGGATCCGACGGTCCGGCTGATGACCATGCAGGGCGTCTCCGCGAACCCCGGCTGGATGGTGCTCACCTCGCTGGTCGCCTTCACCCTCGTCTACGGAGTCCTCGCCGTGCTCTGGTTCCAGATGATGCGCAAGGCAGCGCTCAAGGGCGTGCCGCTGGCCCGGCGCGACCCCGAGACCGACGAGCTCGACACCCCCACCCTGTCTTTCGACTACTGAGAAGGGACCAGATCAGATCATGGATGCCATGCTCGACCCCACGGTCCTCCAGACCCTGTGGTTCGCCCTCATCGCCTTCTTCTTCCTGGGCTACTTCGTGCTCGAGGGCTTCGACTTCGGGGTGCAGATGAACGTCGCCACCTTCTGGCGACGAGGCGTGCAGACTCGCGGCACGGTGCTGAAGACCATCGGGCCCGTCTGGGACGGCAACGAGGTCTGGCTGATCACCGGCGGCGCGCTGCTGTTCGCGGCCTTCCCGGAGTGGTATGCCACGCTGTTCTCCGGCTTCTATCTCGCCCTGCTGCTCCTGCTGCTGGTGCTGATCGTGCGGGTGTGCGCCTTCAAATGGCGTGACAAGGTGGACAGCGACCGCTGGAAGAACTCCTGGGACGTGGTCCATGTGATCGGCGGCTTCGCGCCCGCCCTCCTGTGGGGTGTGGCCTTCGGGAATATCGTCTCCGGAGTCTCCATTGATGAGAACCACTGGGTGACCACCTCCCTGCTGGGACTGCTGAACCCCTTCGCGCTGCTGGCCGGGGTGGTGTTCGTGCTGCTGTTCTGGCTGCACGGCACCCACTACCTCGCGCTCAAGGTCCAGGGCAGGCTGCGGGAGGACGCGAACCGGCTGGCCGGGATCCTGGTGTGGCCGACGTTCGTGTCCGGTGCCGCCTTCCTGCTCTGGTTCCAGTTCTCCCACTCGAACACCTGGCTCACCCTGATCCCGGTGGCCGTGGCCGCGGTGGCCCTGCTCGCGGCGGTCCCGCTGAACCGGAAGCGCCGGGAGGGCCTCGCCTTCGGTGCGACCTCGACCGCCATCGCCGCGGCTGCGATCACCCTGTTCGGGGGCCTGTTCCCCTATGTCATGCCGGCCAGCAACGATCCGGCGAACTCGCTGACGGTCGCGAACGCCTCCTCGACCGAGCACACGCTCACGGTGATGCTGGTGGCACTCGGCGTGCTGATGCCCATCGTGATCGCCTACACCGTCTGGACCTATCGGGTGTTCCGCCACCGGGTGGCCGATGAGGACTCCCCCGCCCCCGGCGCCGAGCTGCTCGAGAAGGCGAAGAAGGGCTACCGGGAAGCCTTCGAGCAGGGCTGACAGACTGATCCGATGACCACCGCGACCGCAGAGCCCACCAAGGCCGACCCCGCCGCCGAGCCGGCGCCGAGGCGGAGCCGGGCCCCGCTGGACCCCCGCCTGGTGCGGGAGGTCAGGGCCGCCCGGCACCACCTCGTCAGGAGCGTGGTGCTGGGGCTCGTGCAGTCCGCCTGCATCATCGTCACCGCCCTGGTCATCGCACGCCTCGGCGCGCATCTCCTGGTCCAGCGTGAGATCCCCCAGGAGGCGCCGACCCTGCTGCTGGTGCTTGTCACGGCGCTCGCGGTGCGTGCCGGCGCCGTGCTCGTCGAGGAGGCCACCGCCCACCGTGCGGCGACCGCCGCGATCAGCGAGCTGCGCGGCCGGATCGTCGGCCATGCGGCGGCGCTCGGCCCGCGTGCCGGTGCCGGTCGCGGCGCGGACCTGACGGCGCTGGCCACCACCGGCATCGAGAACCTGCGCCCCTATCTGGTGGGATACGTCCCGCAGCTGCTGCTCTCGCTCACGGTGACCCCGCTGTGCCTGCTGACCATCGGTGTGCTGGATCCGCTCAGCGCGGTGATCGCCCTCATCACTCTGCCGCTGATTCCAATCTTCATGGTGCTGGTCGGCAAGCTGACCGTGGGACGGTCCGAGAAGCTGATCGCGGACATGCGCTCCCTGTGGGCCCAGCTGCTGGACCTGGTGGACGGGCTGCCCACGCTGCGGGCGCTGGGCCGCGAGCGCGGGCCCGAGAGGACGGTGCGGGAGCTCGGCGACCGTCACCGCGCCTCGGCGATGGGCTCGCTGAGATTCGCCTTCCTCTCCTCGATGGTGCTCGAGCTGCTGGCCACGCTGTGCGTCGCACTGATCGCCGTGAGCATCGGGATGCGACTGGTCTACGGGGAGATGGAGCTGGCTCCCGCGCTCGCGGTGCTGGTGCTCGCCCCGGAGATCTACCAGCCGCTGCGCAACGTCGGTTCGCAGTACCACGCCTCCACCGACGGTCTGGCGGCGGTGGGCGCGGCCTTCGAGGTGCTCGATGAGCAGCCGTCGGCCGACGGCGCTCTGCCCGCCCCGGATCTGCGCACCTCCTCCCTCGCCCTGCACGGGGTCTCGGTGCGCTCCCGCGACGGCTGGGCACCGCGCAGCGCTGAGCTCACGGTGAGGCCCGGCCGGGTGCTCGCACTGACCGGGCCCTCGGGCGCCGGAAAGACGACCGCGGTCCAGGTGCTGCTGGGGCTGGTGGATCCCGACCGGGGCCATGCGGAGGTGATCGCCGCCGACGGCACCGCGACCGACGTCCGCGAGATCACGCGGCGCAGCCTGTGGGACCAGGTCGCCTGGCTGCCGCAGCGTCCTGTGCTGCCCCCGGGGACGATCCGTTCCGTGCTCGTCAGCTCCCAGCCCGGCGCCGACCAGGCCGAGCTGGAGGCGGCGGCCGCCGCGACCGGTCTCGACGCGGTCATCGCCGAGCGGGGCTGGGAGGCGGATCTCGGCCGCGCGGGGCATGGGATCTCGCTCGGTGAGCGGCAGCGTCTCGCTCTGGCCAGGGCGGTCCTCTCCCCCGCACCGCTGGTGGTCCTGGACGAGCCCACCGCGCATCTCGACGGCGCTGCCGAGCAGGTGGTGCTGGACCTGATCGCGGATCTCCGTGAGCGGGGACGGACCGTCGTGGTGATCGCCCACCGCTCACGGCTGGTGGACGTCGCCGATGACGTCGCACGCGTGGAGGCAGGCCGATGACCCCCGCCCCGACAGCCCTCAACGATCCCGCCCGCTCCGACCTGCGCCGGGCGGTGCGGGCGCTCGAGATCCCCCGCGCGCGGCTGCTCGCCGCGGTGCTCGCCGCCTGCGCGACCCTCGGCTCCGCCTTCGCCCTCGCCGCGGTGTCCGCATATCTGGTCACCCGTGCCTGGACGATGCCGCCGGTGCTGGACCTCACCGTCGCCGTGGTGATGGTCCGGGCGCTCGGCGTCTCGCGAGGGGTGTTCCGGTGGCTCGAGCGGATGCTCACCCACGATGTGGCGCTGCGCGGCGTGGTCTCCCTGCGCACGAACCTGTTCTCAGCGCTCGCAGCGCGCACCGACGACACCCTCACCCGGCTGCGGCGCGGGGACCTTCTGAGCCGACTGGGCGACGATGCGCAGGAGCTCGGCGACCATGTCATCACCGCGCTCGTGCCCGGGCTGGTCGCCGCTGTGATGGGGGTGGTCGTGCTCGCGACCTTCGCGCCGCTGTCCCCGGCGGCGACCGCAGCGATGCTCGCGGCACTGCTGCTGGCGAGCGTGCTCGCACCGCTGGCCTCCCACCGCGCCGCCCGCCTCTCCGAGCAGGCCGTGCTCACCACCCGGGCCGAGGTCAGCGCCCAGTCGCTCGAGATCCTCGATGACGCGACCTCGCTCCGGGTCGACGGTCGGCTCGAGGCGGCGCTGACGCAGCTGCATGCCCGGCAGGCCGCCCATGACGCCGCGATCGACCGCGCCGCCCTGCCTGCGGCGGTCGCTGCGGCAGCGGTGCCGTTGACGCTCATCCTCGCCGTGACCGGCTCGCTGCTCGCAGCCGGTGCGGTCTGGCTGGACGGCAGCGCGTCGGCCGGACAGGTCGGCATCCTGCTGCTGCTGCCGCTGTCCTCCTTCGAGGCCGCGACCGCGCTGCCTGCCGCCGCCGCCCAGCACGCGCGCTCCCAGGCCGCTGCGCAGCGCCTGGGACAGCTGGTGGGCCGGGCGCCCACCAGTCCGGCGCCCACCGACCCGGCACCCGTCGGCCCCACCCGCACCGACCCGGTACCGCAGCGCCCGCTGACCGCCGCCCTCCGCGTGGTGGGGCTCACGGCCGGGTGGACCGCTGAGGCGCCGCGGGTGCGGTCGCTGGACCTCGAGCTGCCTCCCGGTGCTCGGCTCGCGGTGGTCGGCCCCTCAGGCAGCGGGAAGTCCACGCTGCTGGCGACGCTCGCCGGGCTGCTCGACCCGCTCGCCGGCACGGTCGAGCTAGATGCCCAGGACGTCGCCGCCCTCGCCCCGCAGGACGTGCGCTCCCGGGTGACGATGTTCGCGGAGGACGGTCATGTCTTCGCCACCACGCTGCGGGAGAACCTGCGGGTGGTGCGGGGGGATCTCGAGGACTCCGAGGCGGAGGATGCGCTGCGGGCCGTCGGCCTCGACGACTGGATCGCGACCCTCCCCCACGGGCTCGACACGATGCTCGGTCCGGATGGGACCACCATCTCCGGCGGTGAACGGCGGCGGCTGCTGCTGGCGCGCGCGGTGGTGCGCCGCGGACCGGTGCTGCTGCTGGACGAGCCCACCGAGCATCTCGACACCGGACGGGGCGATGCGCTGCTGCGCGCGCTGCTCGATCCTCGCGAGAGCACCCTCGTCCCTGCGACCACCACCGTCGTGGTGGTCACCCACCGTGTCGAGGCGATTCCCTCCGGCACCCCGATCCTCCGTCTCGAGGAGCACCGATGAGCTCACACACCCCATCACCCACGCGCCCGCCATCGACCGCTCCCGCCCGTCCGGATCGTCCGCGCATCCAGGATCTCGCCGGCGCCATCCTCGCCGGGGGCGAGACCGAGGACCTGCTGGACCTGCTGCTCCACTCCGCCCGCACCGACCTCGCCGCCCGCAACGCCGCCCTCGTGATGCCGCTGGGCCCCTCCCGCTGGGGGATAGAGATGGTGGACGGCCCGGATGCCGCCTCGCTGCATGGTGCGGAGATCCCCGCGGACTCAGCCATCGGCGAGGCCCTGCTGTGCGCGGATCCCGATGTGCTCGAGGCCATCGACAGCCTCAACGTGGACACCGCCGGCACCGGGCAGGAGGACTGCCGGGCGCTGCTGGGCGTGATCGACGCGGCAGAGCACGGAACGGGGCTGCTCGCGGTGCTGCGCGCCGCGGATGCCGAGCCGTTCACGGCCGCGGATCGCGAGCGGCTGGACTCGCTCGCGGGTCTGATCGCCCTCACCCTGCGCTCCCCGTTCCTGCACTCGGACAGCGGGATCGACGACGAGCGCGGTCGCATCGCCCGCGACCTCCACGATCTCGCGATCCAGGAGCTCTTCGCCGTCGGGATGGAGCTCGAGAGCCTGGTGCAGTCCCTCGAGGCGCCGGGCATGACCCCGTCGAACGCCCGGATCCGCAGCTCCGTGGCCACTTCGGTGCAGGGAGTCGAGAACGCCGTCGCCCAGATCCGGCAGATCGTGCAGTCACTGCGACGCGAGCGCGCCGTGGCCAGCCTCTCCGAGCAGCTTCGGCACGAGGTGGGGCTGGCCACCGCCGGGCTGGGCTTCGTCCCCTCGATGCGGCTGCCCCCGCACCCCGCGGAGATGGATGCCGAGCTGCCACCGGAGATCGCCGAGGACGTGGTGGCGGTGGTGCGGGAGTGCCTGGCCAATGCGGCCCGGCACGCGCACGCGAGCGCGGTCGCGGTCTCGGTGAGCGTGTTCTCCGAGGGGGTCGACCGGGTGGTGCAGGTCAATGTCTCCGACAACGGCCGCGGGATCGATCCCTCGGTGCGCCGTCGCAGCGGGTTGGCGAACATGTCTGCCCGTGCGCGGCGTCATTCCGGCTGGGTGGACGCGATCAACCTCGAGCCGGGGACGATGATCTCCTGGCGGGTGACGCTGCCGAGCTGAGGCCTGCTCTGCCGGCGCTGCTACTGCTGCTTCCACCCGGCGCGACGGCGGGCGGCGACCAGCGCCGCCACCTGGGTGCGACGCTGCATCCCGAGCGCCTGCAGGATCACCGTGACCCGGTTCTTGACTGTCTTCTCGGCGATGCCGAGCGCTTCGGCGATCTCACGGTTGGAGTGTCCATCGCCGATCAGCTCCACGATCCGCTGATCGGACTGCGAGAGGTCCGGTCCTTCATCCCCGTGGTCGGCGGGCCAGATCGACTTCCCTGCATGCACCGCGATGATCGCCTCGACGATCTCCTGCGAGCGCGCGGACTTCAGCATCAGGCCGGCCGCCCCCACGGCTTTCGATTCACGCAGCGCGGCGTCGTCGTCGAAGCTGGTGAGCACCAGCATCAGCTGCTCGGGGTTCAGCTCCCGGGCCTTCTTCATGACGTCGATGCCGGTGCCGTCCGGAAGCTGGAGGTCCACGACCAGCACCTCGGGACGGATCGCGGGCAGGCGACGATTCGCCTCGAGCACGGAGGAGGCCTCTCCGATCACGCTCAGCTGCTCGCTCGCATCGATCACGGTGACGATGCCGCGACGGACCACCTCATGGTCATCGACCAGCATCACGCGGATCGGTGTGGGGGAAGAGCTCGACGTCACAGGAATTCTCACCTCGCGGATCATCTGCTCGCTGTGCTGTCCTCGAAAGTCGGCACAGTCACCCGGAGCAGGCTTCGGTTCCTCCGCCCTTCGTGACGGAGCCGGGCTCAATCTATCGCATCGGGCAGTCCCTGCCCTGGTCGGAAACGACGTCACCGAATGCGGGATCACTCTCGCGCAGCGCTCCGAGCCAGCAGGCCATGCATGGTCATCCAGCTGATGAAAGCCTCGAACCAGCCGGTGCTCGTCGTCTCCTTCGGATACATGCCGAAGCCGTGGCCGCCGCGTTCGTAGTAGTGGAACTCGACGGGGCGTCCGGCAGCGTGCCAGCTCTCGACGAGTCCGAATCCGCTGGAGGCGAACAGGGGGTCATCGGCGGCGAGCGCGATGAACAGCGGCGGCGCGTCCGCCGGGACGTCGAACGAGCTCATCGGGCCATAGACGCTACCGATGAAGGCGGGCTCGGCGTCCTCGCCCGCGAGGGCGGTGGCGAGTGTGAGCATAGCGCCGGCGGAGAAGCCGACCATGCCGACCCGGGCCGGATCCAGGCCCCACTGGGTCGCGTGGCTGCGCACCCATGCAAAGGCGGCGCGGGCGTCGGTGATCTGCGCATCAAGACCCGCGAACGATCCGACCGGGTCCTTCCGGTGGGCCGGGGGCGGTCCGGAGAGCATCTCGCGGATCTCCGTCGCGAAATCCTCGAGTTCAGGGGCGGTCTGTCGGAGGCGATACTTCACCACGAATGCGGCGACGCCGCGGTCGGCGAGCGCCCGCGCGACGTCCCAGCCCTCGTTCTCCATGGAGAGTGACCGGAAGCCACCGCCGGGAGCCACGATCACGGCGGTGCCCGTGGCATCGGCCGGATCGGGCAGCACGGGCGTGAGTGTGGCGACGGTGACGTTCCGGGCGAACACGCTCCCGTATTCGCGGTGCCAGGATTCCGGGGTCGTCGCCCCGGGCAGCACGCCGGTGCCCAGCTCCACGGTGCCCGGCTGCTCGGGCGTCACGATCGGCGTCATCCCCTCATCCACTGTGCTCGGGGCCATGTGTGTCTCCATTCGGGAGGTCAGCGGGAGAGCATGGCCTCAGTGCCACGCCCCGCACAGAGTCTATGCCCGGCCATACCTCCTGCCTATGACGTGATGTGTGCCCTCGGCCGCTGGCAGCGCGGGCAGAAGTGCGAGGAACGGTTCTGGATCATCTCGCGACGGATCGTCGCGCCGCAGCGGGGGCATGCCTGCCCGGTGCGCCCATAGGCGTTCAGCGAGCGGGCGAAATAGCCGCTGCGACCATCGACGTTCACGTACAGCGCGTCGAAGCTGGTGCCGCCCACTTCCAGTGCCCGCTCCATCACGTCCTGGGCGGCACGGAGGATCGCGAGCGCCCGGCGCTGGCTGAGCGCGATGCCGGGGGTGTCGAAGCGGGTCCGTGCCATCCACAGCGCCTCGTCGGCGTAGATGTTCCCGATCCCCGAGACCAGCTGCTGGTTGAGCAGCAGCGACTTCACACCGCTGCGTCGGGCGCGCAGGGCACGGGCGATCCCGGGGAGGTCGACTGCCGGGTCGAGCAGATCGCGGGCCACGTGGGCAGCGTCGGTCGGAAGCAGTCCATCCGGACTGCCCATCGCGGCGAGCGCGCCGTCGGCCGCCTCCACCAGCGGGCTGGTCCACAGGCCGCCGAAGAGACGCTGATCGATGAGGTCCACGCGGGTTCCGCCGTCGAGGTGCAGCGACAGGCGTCGGTGGCGCAGCGGATCCGAGGCGGGACCCTCCGAGGGTGCACGGGGCGCCAGTGCGGTCCCGTCGGCGGTCGCGATCCGCAGCTGCCCGCTCATTCCCAGGTGTCCCATCAGCGCCTCGCCGGTGTCGGCGCCGTCGGCGTCGGCGAGCCGCCACCACAGGAACTTGCCGCGCCGCACCACCGCCGTGAGGGTGGTGCCGAGGAGGGCGGCGCGCAGCCGGTCCACTCCCCCGGCCTGGCGGCGGATGATCCGGGCGTCGAGCAGCTCGACGGCCTCCACGGTGCGGCCGACGGTGCGGGGCTCGAGGCCGCGCCGGACGACCTCGACCTCGGGCAGCTCGGGCATGAGCTCAGCCTCCGTTCAGCCTCGCGGGATCAGGGTCTCGCCGCGCTCGGCGAGGATCCCTCGCACCGCGTTCTGGGCCGCGGCGAGCTCGGAGTCCTTCTTCGAGGCGCCGTCGCCGCGGGCGGTGACGATCCCTTCGACGGTGACCGTGGCGGTGAAGGTCTTCTGGTGCTCGAGACCGGATTCGATGATCTCGTAGGAGACGCTCTGCCCTTCGGCCGCGGCGATCTCCTGGAGACGGGACTTGAAGTCGTATCCGGTCTCGAGGAACTCGTCGGAGTCCAGCAGGGGGCGCAGCAGCTCGAGCACGAAGTGGCGGGAGACGTCCTGGCCGAGCGCCAGGTGGGCGGCCCCGATCACGGCCTCGGTGGTGTCCGCGAGGATCGATGCCTTGGCACGGCCGCCGGTGAGGTCCTCACCGCGCCCCAGCCGCACATACGCGCCGAGGTCGAGCTTCGAGGCGATCACGGCGAGCGCGCGCGTGCTCACGGTCGCCGCGCGGCGACGTGCCAGATCACCTTCGGGAAGCGTCGGGTGGGTGGCGTAGAGGTGCTCGGTCACGGCGAGCTGCAGCACCGCATCGCCGAGGAACTCGAGCCGTTCGTTGTGCGGCAGGCCGTCATTCTCGTACGAATAGGAGCGGTGGGTCAGCGCGAGCTCGAGGAGCCCGGACTCGCTGAGGTCGGCCGCCTGCCCGGCGTCCAACGGCAGTCGGTCCAGCAGGCCCTTCGGAGCGGCGGCCTCGGTGGCGCGGCGCCTGCGCGCCATCAGGCCTCCTCGTTCTTCGACTCGTCCTCGAATAGGCCCTGCAGAGCGGCGAAGCGATCGTCGATGACGTCGTGGTGGTGGTCCGGATCGTCCTCCATGCGGAAGCCGCACTGGCCGCACAGGCCGGGGCAGTCCTCACGGCACAGGGGGCGCTCATCGGCCGCCATCGCGAGCGCGTCACGCACCAGCGGGCCGAGGTTGACGGCCTCGTCCTCGAGGAGGGTCGAGTCCTCCTTCTCGTCCGCCTTCACCTTCTCGGGGAACATGAACAGCTCGTCGAGTCGGGCGGTGACGTCCTGCTCGACCGGGTCGAGGCAGCGGGAGCACTCCCCATCGAGGTGGGCGACCACGGTGCCGTGGACGTAGATCCCCTCGACCACGGACTCGAGCTCCGCCTCGACGGCGATGTCCTGCCCTTCGGGGACCTGCATCGCGATGCCGCCGGCCTCACGTGCCGGGGCGGGGACGGTGCGCTCCACGTGACGGTGCGATCCGGTGCGGCTGATGAGGTCGACCGCATCGAAGATCAGGGCGGTGTCCAGCGATGTGGTGGAGGCGTGGTCGGAAGACATCGGTGATGGTCCTGTTCGTGTCGTGGGGATCAATCAGGATACGGCGGCGGCGTCGCGCAGTGCGTCCATGGAGGGGGCGGGGAGCATGTCGGAGACATCACCTCCGAGCGCGTGGACCTCCCGCACGAGGGACGAGGAGATGTGGGAGAGAGTCGCATCGGTGAGCAGGAAGAGCGTGTCGACGCCCGCGAGGTGGTGGTTCATCCGCGCCATCGGCTCCTCATAGGCGAGGTCGAGCTGGGAGCGCAGTCCGCGCACCACGGCGCCGGCGCCGAGCTCCCGGCAGAAGTCGACCAGCAGTCCCATGGGGAGCGTGCGGACCTCGACGTCCCGGGAGAGGTCCGACTCCTCGAGCGTCTGCGTGATCGCGCTCTTGCGGGCCTCGAGGTCGAGCGTCCCCTGCTTCGAGGGGTTGTGGGAGACGGCGATGATCACGTGATGGCCGAGGGCGGCGGTCCGACGGGTGAGGTCCAGGTGTCCCAGGGTGAAGGGATCGAACGAGCCGGGCAGGACGACAGTGCTCATGTCGCCACTCTAATGCGGAACGTCGCTGGCGCTGATCATGCTGGCGCTGCTCAGTCGAGCTCGATGTTGACCTGGTGCACGCCCGCCTCATCGATCGCGCCGATCGTGAGCACGCCGGTGAGACCCGCGAGGTCACCGGTGCCGGAGCCGGGGGCGATGAGATATCGGAGGTCCGGGTCGCCTCCCGCCATGGTGCCGAGCTGCTGGAAGGTGAGGGTGCCCCGGCGGCCGTCGAGGGTGCCCTCGAAGAGCTCCGTGGCGATGTACGAGGCGCTGCCGCTCGCGGGGTCCCCAGCGGTGAGCATGACCCCGCGAGAGGTGCCTTCGAGGTCGCCGACCCAGGTCTTGGCCAGGTCGAAGCGGTCAGCGGCGCCGGGGAGGATCTCGGCGGGGGTCAGGTCGACGGTGAAGGTGGCGCTGAGGATGGTCATGGCTCAAGTATCTCCGTTGCGGGCGTAGGCCGACGGAGTCATCCCGGTGATGCTCCGGAAGTCCCGGACGAAGTGGGACTGGTCGTACCAGCCGAGGTCCTGGGCGAGGTCCGCGATCGGTCGGTGGTCTCCGCGGTCGATCGCGGAGACGGCGTCCATCACGCGTGAGCGCAGGATCATGCGTTTCGGGCCGACGCCGACGAAGCGGCGGAAGGTCCGCTGCAGGTTCCGGATGCCGAGGCCCGAGCGTCGCTCGAGCTCTGCAGTGCCGGTCACCGCGGGATCGGCGAGCAGCTCGAGGATGAAGCAGAAATCCGCATATCCGGGGGCGTCCTGCGGGCGTTGCGCGAGCAGCCAGGCGTCGAGAGCGGGCGCGGCGCCGGTCGCAGCGTTCGCCGTGCTCGCCGTGCTCGACGTGCTCGACGTGCTCGACGTATTGGGATGTGCTGCGGGTGGGACGTCGGTGTCGAACCACTCTGCGGCGGGGACCGTGCGGTCCCGCACCGAGGCCGGCGGGGCTGTGGTGAAGGCGGTGGTGCCGCCGAGACGGAAGCGCACCCCGATGACGCCCCCGGTGCCGGACTGGGTCACCTCGAAGCGTCCGCGGGTGATCGGGCCCGTGATCCAGGCGCCGGCGCGGGTGCCACCGGTGCCTGCACGCCGCACCCCGCCCCATTCGCGGGTCAGATGGATGGCGGGATCATCGAGGGTGGTCACCACATGCTGCTGTCCGGGTGGGAGCTGCCAGGTCACCGACCAATACCGATCCACCCAGCGGCGCAGAGGCGCAGCCGGCTGTGCGTGGTCGTAGTGGGCGTGAAGGAGGAACTCCGCAGGATTCAGCACATGCCCGAGCATGTGGCCAGGCGGCCCCTGGCCCGGTATCGGCTGTCCCGGTGCGGTCTGGCCCGGTGCGGCCTGGCCCGGTGGCAGGTGACCGGCGGGCGTCCCACGGAAGGACCGCGACCCTGTCGCGTTCGTCCAATCCTCCGCGCTGCGCATGGAGGCAGTCTGGCAGGCATGACAGATATCCCCGTCGCCCGCCTTGCCATGATCACGCTCGATGCCACCGATCCGGAGCCGCTCGCCCAGTTCTGGTCGGCTGTGCTGGGCTGGCCGATCACCGTTCTCACCGAGCAGTACGCGATGCTCTCCGGTCCCAGCCACGCGCTGGGCATCGGCGCGATCCCCGATCATCAGGCCCCGTCCTGGCCGGATGACGGGCGCAAACAGTTCCACTTCGATCTGGCCGTCGAGGATCTCGAGGCGGCGGCGGCTCGCTGTGTGGAGCTCGGTGCCGAGCGGGTGGAGCCCCAGCCCGGCGAGACCTGGGTGGTGCTGCGCGATCCTGCTGGCCACCCCTTCTGCCTGACCGACGCTGCGGCGTGGGGATGACAGGACGGGAGACCCGTCCCCGTCAGCCGTTTCGCTCGCTCGCCAGCAGCGCGTAGGACATCCCGTCCAGCCAGCGCCCGCTGCGGTGGAGGGACTCCTCGTGGAAGGTGCCCTCGAGCCGCAGTCCGATCTTCTCCATCACCCGCCGCGAGGCGAGGTTCTCCGCGAAGCACGACGCTTCGACGCGACGCACACCGAGGCCGTCGATCGCGAGGTCGAGCAGGGCCCCGGCGAACTCGGTACCGAACCCGCGGCCGTGGATCGCCGGGTCCAGGACCCAGCCGATCTCAGCCTGCTGCCCAGCGGCCTGGTCCTTCATGTCCGCCTGGGACCACGCGTCCTGCCGCTCGAGCTTGCCGGAGGCGATGATCCTGCCGTCGAGCAGGCCCACCACGCAGCTGCCGAGAGTCTTGTCCCACCACTCCTGATGGTCCTCGAGAGACGTGTTCAGCGTGGTGGTCCATTCCTGCACCTCGGGCAGGCGGAACCATGGCCACACCGTCTCGGCGTCCTCGGAGAGGCCAGGACGCAGGATGAGGCGGCGCGTGTGCAGCGGCCAGTCGAGGTCGGCAAGGCCAGTGAGGGCGGTGGGCGAGCGCGTCATCGGGACAGGATAGCGGTGCGCTCAGAAGGGTGGCGGACGGTGCTCCGGCAGCGACGCCAGCGGCGGCGGCCCGGGATCGGTGAGCTCGTCGTACTCGGGCCGGGAGTAGTACTCGGTGAGATGGAGCCCCCACCGATAGGCCTCCTCGCGGTCCGCGCTCTCGGCGGGACTCTCGTCGAGGATTCCGAGGCGGGTCACGGCTTCGAACTCGAGATCGCTGCGGTACTGCTCCCATGCACGGTGCAGCTTCTCGGAGAGTTCCCTGGTGACGAGGTCGGTGTTCTTGGCGACGTCGCTGACCGCAGCGCCGCCGATCCTCCAGCGAGTGACGCCGGTGACTTCGTTCCGATCGGGATCGAGAAGTCCGGCGGTCTTCATCCGGTGGTGGGTCCTGCACAGCCGGTGGAGGTTCTCGATCGTGGTGGGGCCGCCTCGGGAAGGTTCCTCGAGGTCGAACTCCTCGATGTGGTCCATCTCGCCGATGGTCATCACAGAGCGGGCGCAGCCGGGCACCGCGCAGACGGGGTCGATCAGGCGGAGGTTCTCGGCCATCGCCGCGGAAGGGCGGTAAGTCTGGGACGCGCTGGGCAGGTAGTCCCCCGAGATCGGGTCGGTGAGCACCCGTTCGACGGCAGGCGCCTTGGCGACCATCTGCCGTGCCATGCGTGGTGGGATCGGGATCGTGCCGTCGAGCATGGCAGGTGCATTCGAGAGGCCGAGCAGCGTGAGCACGGGCACGACGAGCGAGATCCGGAAGGCTGGCGCGGGGACCTCTACCGTCCCGGTCTCGAGCATCGAACGGACCGCCACCGCATACTGCAGCGCCGCGAGGGACAGGTGCCGGCCCTCGCGCGCGGCGTCCCCATCGAGGTCGAAGGGGATCGGCGCACCGGTCTCGAGAGCGTGTCGTTGGGCGTCCTGGACGGCGCGTGCGGAGGCATCGAGCCGTTGACCGAAGGCGGTGATCTCTGGGATCGGACCGCGGATCATGATGCAGGCAGTGCCATCACCGTCGGGTGAGGGCTGGATGAACACGCCGCGCTGCTCCTGCGGAGTCTCCTGCACCGCCGCGCGGCCGAACCATTCGATGAGCGTGCGCAGCTCGCGGTAGAAGCGCTCGACGTCGATCGCCTCGAGCTGCCAGACCGCAACCCGCTCGTCGACCTGACGCCGCTGGACGTGCGTCAGCCGCAATACGCTGCGGATCAGCCACTCGAACCAGTCCACGGGCAGCGCGCCCTCCTCCACCCGTGCGAAGCATGCGGGCAGGTCGGTGACCGCGACGTGCGCATCCCGGAGGCGGTCTTCGCCACGGGACAGCTTCATGCGCAGACCTGCAGAGGCCGCCAACGCGTGGAGGGCCTTCTCGTCTCCCTCATCGCTCTCGGACCAGAGGGAAGCGAGGTCACGTATCTCGGCGACATAGAGGGCGGCGTGCTCCTGCCGTCGGCGGCGGAAGATCCGCAGCACAGTCTCAGCCTCCGGGGAGCTGGGAAGGACATCGGCGCGCTCCACGAGGGCTTTCGAGGTGAGGAGCTTGCGCGCCCGCACCGGGGCGCGGGGAGGCTCCGCAGCGCGGGAAGGCTCCGCATTGGTCTGCTTCATGGCAATCCCCTCCTCTGCACCCTTGCTCGTGCCCTGTCGTGATCTGCGGCGCCGACGACCGATCCCCACACCGGATGTTCGATCGAATGTTCGACCGAGCGTGCGACCAGGTGCCGACATCTCTCATTTTAGAACACATGCTCGACAAGCGCCAGAGAAACATCCGCTCCTCGCGAATTTGTGGATAACCCACGGCGGTGGAGGAACGGTCGCGATATCCACAAATCGTGCACCAATTGGGGATACTCGCAGGTCACCAGTGCGCGCGCTCGGCATGACGACCGCCCCCGCGCCAGCCGCGCGAATTGCGTCCACGCCATATCCGCAGGCCACAAAGCTACCGCGCGATAATGCACATTCGCCGCCGCACTGCAAGCACTTCTTGAAAATGTGGATAGAGCGGCATCACGACGAGCCACCGAACATCACGCCGAGCCACCGAACGTCAGGCCGGGCCACCGAACTGCAGCGCGGTCTCCCCGTACTCCTTGCTGCCGTCGTCCGCCCAGCCCTCGGGCCAGTCGACGGGACGAGTGCGTGAGGAGCGCTCGATGACGACCAGCGCATCCTCCGCCAGGGCGGGGCGGAGGGTGAGCAGAAGCTGCTCGAGCGCCTCGGTGGTCACGTCATACGGCGGGTCGAGGAAGACCAGGGTGGCGGCGTGGCCGGAGGGCTGCGATGCCGGCTGCGCGGCGAGCTGGGCCGCCACGGCAGCGGCCCTGCCGACTCGGATGTCCGTGCGCTCGGTGAGGCCGAGGTCGGCGGCGGTGCGGCGCAGCTGCTTGGCGGTCGGGCCGTGCAGCTCGACCAGCAGGGCATGCTCTGCGCCCCGGGACAGCGCCTCGAAGGCGAGTCCGCCGGTGCCCGCGTAGAGATCGAGCACGCGGGCGCCGACCAGGGCGTCCCAGCCCTCGAGCCGGTTGAACAGGGCTTCGCGCACCTTGTCGGTGGTCGGGCGGGTTCCCTTGCCAGGAGGGCCGGGGATGGTGCGGCCGCCGAGGGTGCCGGAGACGATGCGCGGCATATCAGCTCCTCTCCACGTCGGGGTCGGCATCCCGCAGCCGGTCCGCGACGGCACCGGCGAGAGCGGGGTGGGTGGTGAGCTCGGGGTCGGCGGCGACCACGGCGAAGGCGTCCTCGCGGGCCTGCTCGATGGCGCGGGCGTCACGGATGACATCGAGGTGCTTGAGGGTGCGCTGCAGGCCGGACTGCTCCTCCCCCACCAGATCGCCGGCGCCTCGGCGACGCAGGTCGAGCTCGGCGAGCTCGAAGCCGTCGGTCGTCTCCGCGATGGCGTGCAGGTGCGTGGAGTGCTGCTGCCCGGGCTCGCCGGAGGTGTCGAAGAAGGCGATTCCGGCGTGCTCCCCGCGACCCACGCGGCCGCGCAGCTGGTGGAGCTGGGAGACGCCGAAGCGTTCGGCGTCCAGGATGATCATCACCGAGGCGTTGGGGACGTCGACCCCCACCTCGATGACGGTGGTGGAGACCAGCACGTCGATCTCGCCGCGCAGCATCTGTCCCATCACCTCCTGCTTCTCCTCCACGGACAGGCGGCCGTGGAGGATGCCGAGGCGGGCCCCGGCGAGCTCGGGACGCTCGGCGAGCCGCTCTGCGGTCTGGGTGACGCCGCGGGCGGGCTCGAGCATCGGCGGCCCCTCCTTGCCGTTCTCGTCGAGGATCAGCGGGGCGGGCGCGTCGGCCTCGTCCTCATCGATGCGGGCGCAGACCACGAAGACCTGACGGCCCGCGGCGATCTCCTCCGCGGCGCGCTGCCACATCCGCCGCTCCCACTTCGGGAGCTTCTCGTGGACCACGAAGCTGGTGACGCCGGCGCGCTGCCCCGGGCTCTCGCTGAGGGTGAGCACGTCGAGGTCGCCGACGGTCGCGAGCGCAGCGGTGCGCGGGATCGGGGTCGCGGTCATCACGATCACATGAGGGCTCTTCCCGGCGGCACCCTTGGCGCGCAGCCGGCGGCGATGGTCGACCCCGAAACGGTGCTGCTCGTCGATCACCACGAGGCCGAGCGAGGCGAACTCGACCTTCTCGGCCAGCAGCGCATGGGTGCCCACGACGATCCCGGCCTGCCCGGAGGTGACGTCGAGCAACGTCTCTCGACGGCCAGCGGTGCGCTGGGAGCCGGTGAGCAGGCGCACGCGGGTCGCGGCGGCATGCCCATCGAGCTGACCGGCGCGGGCGAGGTCCCCCAGCAGGGTGATCAGGGTGCGGTGATGCTGCTCGGCGAGCACCTCGGTGGGGGCGAGCAGCGCGGCCTGGTGGCCAGAGTCCACGGCGCGCAGCATGGCCCGCAGCGCGACGACGGTCTTGCCCGAGCCGACGTCCCCCTGCAGCAGCACGCTGGTGGGATGCCCCTTGCCGATGCGCTCCTGGATCATCGTGCCGATCTCTCGCTGCCCCTGCGTGAGGGTGAACGGCAGGCGCTCATCGAGCAGAGGCTGCAGCGGCCCTTCAGCGGAGAGGACGGGGGCGGGGGTGCGTTCGTCCTGGGCGCGGCGCTGAGCGAAGATCGCCTGCAGGATGAAGGCCTCCTCGTAGCGGAGGTGGGCCATACCGCGGCGGGTGTCCTCGACAGTCAGCGGGATATGGACCAGGCGGGACGCCTCGGCAAGCGGGGGCAGGCCGCGGCGGGCGATCACCTCGTCCGGCACCGGGCGGGTGAGGGAGTCGGCGAACTCGAGACCCTTCTCAGTGGCCGAGCGCATGGTGGCCTGGGAGATGTTCTGGCGCAGCGGGTAGATGGGGCGGGGCCGCTGGGCCCAGGCGCGGCCCTCGTCGGTGTCCTCGATCGTCTCGTAGTCCGGGTGGGTGATCTGGAGCGAGTCGCGGTAGTCGTCGAATCCAACGGTGCCGTGCACGATGATCAGCGCGCCGACGGGCAGTCGGCCGCGGTGCCACTGGACCTGATGGGGCTTGGTGAGGAAGAAGGTGAGCGGCATGTCGTCGATGCCGTCGGAGACGGTCACCTCGAGGATGAAGCCGCGACGGCTGCGCATCGCGCGATCGCGCACCGAGACCACCGAGACCACGGCGCTGACGGCCTCGCCCTCGTTGACCTCGTGGAGGGAGCGCAGCGGAGCGGGCACGACATAGCGGCGCGGCGCGAAGCGCATCATCGTGTCCAGGTCCCGCACCCCGAAGGACGCCATAGCCTTGGACTCCTTGGAGATCAGCAGCTCCGTGAGCGGCATCGAGCCCCGTGCGGACTCGTGCCTCCTGGCCATGCGGACGTCTCCTCGTGCTCGATGTGCGCCGCCCGGTGGAGTGCGGCGCGCCAGGCCCTATCGTGCCACCATCCGGCAGTGCCGTGATGGAGTCCACATGGGGAGGAAGCGTCCCCCGCTTCTGACCCGCGAGCATCTGGGCTATGATTCCGTGGTTGCCCTGACCTCCGGGGGGTCGCACCTCCGTGCTCACCCAGGTCACCGACCCCGCCGTTCCGGCGCGGGGGTGGAGCGGGCACCGCGATCAGAACATCGACGTACCAGGAGACGACAGTGGCTGCTTCCACGTGTGACATCTGCGCCAAGGCCCCGAGCTTCGGCAAGACCGTGTCTCACTCGCACCGCCGCACCTCGCGTCGCTGGAACCCGAACATCCAGTCCGTCCGCACTGTGATCAACGGCACCAGCAAGCGCGTGAACGTGTGCACCTCCTGCCTCAAGGCAGGCAAGGTCAGCACGCTCGGTGCCTGAGCGAGACCGCACAGCATTCATCCACGAGAGCCCTCACCCGATCGGGTGAGGGCTCTCGTGCATTCCGGGCGCGCTGCACCAGCCCACCGAGGAGACTCCATGCCCGCGTCAGCACCCACCATCCTGGCCACCAGCGCCGGCTACCGGCCACATCCCCGGCTGCGCTTCGGCTTCGGGCCGATGATGGCCTTCGCGATCGAGCTCGGGCAGGAACGCGGGCCTCGCACCGACGGGCCCCCGCGGATCTGCAACATCGGCACCGCGAGCGGTGATGACAAGGGCTTCCAGCGAGATATGGAAGAAGCGGCAAGGGACGCGGGATACGTCCTGCACCATCTGAGCCTGTTCACCCAGCCGAACGTCGAGGACATCGAGTCCTATCTGCGCGGGTTCGACGTCATCTGGGTGAACGGCGGCTCGGTCGTGAACCTGCTCGCGGTATGGCGCGCGCACGGCCTGCCCGAGATCCTCCACCGGCTCTGGCAGGACGGCGTGGTGCTGGCCGGGATCTCCGCGGGGTCGATCTGCTGGTTCGAGGGCGGGGCCACCGACTCCTTCGGCCCGGATCTGCAGCCGGTGACGAACGGCCTGGGCTTCCTGCCCGGCGCCAACGGCGTGCACATGGACTCCGAGGCCGGTCGCCGGCCGCTGCTGCGAGAGCTGGTGGCCGACGGGACACTGGGTGCCGCCCTCTGCACCGACGACGGCACGGGCCTGCTGTTCCGCGGCACCGAGCTGGTCGAGGCGGTCGCGGAAGTCGACGGGGTGCGGGTCACGCGGATCGAGCGCGGGGCCGACGGTGACGCCGTGGAGGCCGATCTGCCGGTACGACGCCTGCACTGAGGATCAGGGCACGTCGCGCAGCAGCGCGGTGAGGCCGTTCGGGATCTCGACAAGGTGCACCGGATCCACCTCGGTGCGCCGCAGGGTGGCCAGCAGCGGGGCGGCGTGCGGGTCGGTGGGATGGTTGTCGAAGTCGACGGTCTCCGTGCCCAGCTCCCGCAGGCCCTCGAGCAGAGCGGCGAGGCAGAGGGCGACATCGGCACGGGCCGTCGGGGCCGACGCATCGATCGCCTCGAGGGCTCCTTCTCGGTGCCGGCCGACTCTCGCGCCCTCGTCCTCGTCCCTGCCCTCGTCTTCGTCCTCGCCCTCGTCCGCGCGGTAGAGGTCGGCCAGCGCCGTGATCTCGCCGCCGCGGATCACAGCCCAGGAGTGCTCGTGCACGGACTCCTCATAGAACTCCTCCCCCACCTCGGGACGGAGCACCTCACGGGAGGCGGTGGGCGACCAGCTGGCGTGCTGCCAGGTGTAGCGGTCGGTGAGGGCGTCGACGAGCTGCTCGCGCGGGAGCTCGGTCCAGGGGACGGCGCGAGCGGTGCCGTCGTGGGACGCGCTGACCGCGGCGCACCAGCGGGCGGTGCGATCCGCTGAGACATCGACTCTCAGCAACGGGACCTCGAGGTAGGCCACCGCCCCCTGTGCGCGCAGGAAGCCGTCACGCTCCGAGCCGGGCACCACCTTGCTGGACAATGGATTATCACTGTAACTGCCGAGTTCGTGGAGAAGCGCTGTTCCGTGGCCAAGGCGGCGGTACCCCTCCTCGATCTCGAGCTCGACCAGATCGCGGTCGGGATGGACGACGTTGCGGCCGATACGGCCCACCCCGATCACGCGCGACTCCCCGGAGATGGGGTCGTCGACGTCGAGCACGAGCGCACGGAAGCCCTCGCGCCAGCCATCCGGCTTCAGCCACTCGAAACGGTTCCCGTCGCGGTCGACGTCGGCCGGCGTGGCGGGACGGAATCGTCGCGCCACGCCGGCCGCGCCCCCGTCGTTCACTCCGCTGCGGCGTCCGCGAAGGTGGAGGTGTCGATCACGGCACGGAAGTGCACATCGCCGGCGACCACGCGGTCGTAGGCGGCGTCCGCCTCCCCGACCCCGATGACCTCGATCTTCGCGGCGAGGCCGTGCTCGGCGCAGAAGTCGAGCATCTCCTGGGTCTCGGCGATGCCGCCGATGTTGGAGCCGGCGAGCACCTTGTTGCCGCCGATCAGTGAGCCGAAGCCGACGGGCTGCTTCGCCGGCGGGAGGCCCACGACCGCCATCACGCCGCGCGGCGTGAGCAGGCGCAGGTACTTGTCCACGGGGATGTCGGCGCTGATGGTGTTCAGGATCAGGTCGAACTCGCCGCGGTGGTCGCTGAAGAAGTTCTCGTCGGTGGTGGCGAGGACCCGCTGCGCGCCGAGCTCGAGGGCATCCTGCTCCTTCTTCAGGGAGCGGGAGAGCACGGTGACCTCGGCGCCCATCGCTGCCGCGAGCTGCACGCCCATGTGTCCGAGCCCGCCGAGGCCCAGCACCGCGACGCGCTTGGCGCGGCCGTCGACCTGCTCCCCGGCGCCCCAGCGGCGCAGCGGGGCGTAGGTGGTGATGCCGGCGCAGAGCAGCGGAGCGGCGGCGGCGAAGGAGAGCTCGTCAGGGATCCGGCACACGAAGCGCTCGTTGACCACGACCTTCTCGGCATAGCCGCCCTGGGTGACGGTGCCGTCGACGTCCTTCGCGTTGTAGGTGCCGACGTTGCCCTCCAGGCAGTTCTGCTCCTGGCCGGCGCGGCACTCCTCGCAGTTCCCGCAGGAGTTCACCATGCAGCCCACACCCACGCGGTCCCCGACCTTCCAGTCGGTGACAGACTCGCCGACCGCGGAGACGACGCCCGCGATCTCGTGACCGACGGTGAGCGGGAAGCTCGCCTCGCCCCATTCGTTGCGGATCGTGTGGATGTCGCTGTGGCAGATCCCGGCAGCCTCGATGGCGATGACCACGTCATCAGCGCGCGGGTCCCGGCGCTCGATGGTGGTGACGCGGAACGGCTGGTCGGGGCCGGTCTTCTGCAGGGCCTTGACGGTGATCGGCATGGAAATTCCTCCGGCGGGTCGTGTTCTTGGCGCGGAGAGCGCCGCCGACCAGCCTAACCGCGCTCAGGCGAAGTGATCGAAGCCCTCGCCCTGGATGGGCACGCCGTCCAGCAGCACTGTGGGACCTTGCGGCCCGGCGGGCAGGATCCTGCCGATCGGGCGGAACCCCTCCGGCACCTCCCCCGGGGCGAAAGCGGCGAGCATCGCATGCTCCTCCCCGCCGTGGAGCACCCAGCTCCAGGGGTCGGCACCGAGCTCCGCGGCGAGGCTTGCGAGCTGCGCGACGTCAGGGGCCAGCGCGTTGCGGTCGAGGTCGAGCGTGACGTCGGCGGCCCGGGCCAGCCTGCCTCCGTCGCGGACCAGCCCGTCGGACAGATCCATCATGGCGTGGGCCGTGCGGCCGCCGGTCCAGCCCAGCGAGAGATCCGGGTCCGGGGCGTCATGCCAGCGCACCAGCTCTGCCGCCGACGGGTCGGCGATGTCCCTGAGCATGATCGTGGGGTGGGTGCCGTCCGGGGCATGGACCAGCGCCCGCCGCCCCAGCACCAGGGCGAGGCCGGCGGCCGAGCGGCCCAGACGGGGAGACCCGATCGCGAGGACATCCCCCGCGCGGGAACCGGTGCGGCAGATGGCCGGCTGCGTCTCGGGCAGCGAGCCCATCGCGGTGACCGTGAGGACCAGCTGATCGGCGCGTCCCAGGTCGCCGCCGACGATGCTCGCCCCCTCTGCCTCCGCGCGTGCCGCCAGGCCGATCGTGAGGTCCTCGAAGACCGCCCCCGGAGTGTCGGCAGGGGCGGAGATCGCGACCACGAGGGCCAGTGGCCGAGCACCCATGGCGGCGACATCGGCAAGGTTCTGGACTGCCGCCTTGTGCCCGATCCATCGGGCGGTGGTGGCGTGCGTCAGGAAATCATGCCCCTCGACCAGGGAGTCGGTGGTGACCACCAGGCGCGGGGAGGGCAGGTGCACCACTGCGGCATCATCTCCGGGCCCCACCTGCACCTCGGCGCCGTGGCTCAGGTGCGGGAGCATGCGGGCCAGGAGCGCGGCCTCGCCGCGGGGGGTGCTGTGGGGAGTGCTGCGGGGGGCTCCGTCATGTGGAGTGTCCTCGTGGGGGGTGTCGCCTGCCATGCTCCCAGTGTGCCCGACCGGTAGGCTCTCCGAGTGCTCCGATCCCGCCTGCTCGCCCTTCCCGCCGCCGGCCTGATGGCCCTGGGCCTGGTCTCCTGCGGCACCGTCACAGTGCCCGCGGGGGCCGATGCCGCGAACCCGGTCTGCGCCGACATCGTGCTCGGCGCCCCGCCCGAGGTGCTGGGCATGGAGCGCGCGGAGACCTCGAGCCAGGGCACCGTCGCCTGGGGCAGCGGCGAGGACACGATCGTGATGCGCTGCGGCGTGACTCCGCCCGGTCCCACCACCGACCTCTGCACCACCCTCGCCGATGGCGACGGGGTGGAGGTGGACTGGATCGTCCGCGAGCTCGAGGACGAGGTGTTCCTGTACACGACCTACGGCCGGGAGCCTGCGGTCGACGTCTCGGTGCCGAGGTCGGCCGCGCCGGATCAGCCGTCGGGCGCCGCTCTGGCCCTCTCCCAGGTGATCAGCCGGAACATCGTGGCGACGGACTTCTGCATCGGCCCGGGCGACCAGCCCGCGCAGTAGCGCCCAGCGGGTCAGGGCTCAGTGCTCAGGGCTCAGCGGGGGCCCAGGCGGCGCTTCCGCGCCTGCTCGATCAGCTCGGCGATGAGGTCCGCATAGCTCAGCCCCATGTGCTCCCAGAGCACCGGGAACATCGAGTACGGGGTGAAGCCCGGCATCGTGTTGACCTCGTTGATCAGCACCCGACGGTCGCGGGTGACGAACATGTCCACGCGCGCCAGCCCCTCCAGGCCCAGCGCCGTGAAGGCGCGGGAGGCGATCTCGCGAGCCTCCTCGAGCATGTCATCGGGCAGGCCGGCGGGCACGTCGATGCTCACGGTGCCCTTGCCGAAGTACTTCGCCTCGTAGTCGTAGAACTCGAGGTCGTCGCCGACCTTCACCTCCCCGGGCAGCGTGGTGCTGGGCTCTCCGCCGTCGCGGCCCTGCAGCACACCGCACTCGACCTCGCGGGCGTCGAGCCCCTCCTCCACCAGCACCTTGGGGTCCTCGGCGAAGGCGGTCTTGATCGCGATCTCGAGCTCGGCGGGATCGGTCACCTTGGTGACGCCCAGGCTCGAGCCGGCACGGGCGGGCTTGACGAACCAGGGCAGCGGGTGGTTCTTGCGCAGATAGGTGAGGACGCGGTGCGATTCGCTGGCCCAGCGGTCCTCGTGGACGACGATCCCAGGGGCGCATTCGAGGCCGACGGCACGCAGCACGAGCTTCGTCGCGGCCTTGTCCATCGCGGCGGCGGAGGCGAGCACCCCGCTGCCCACGTAGGGGATGTCCAGCATCTCGAGCATGCCCTGGACGGTGCCGTCCTCGCCGTAGGCCCCGTGCAGGAGCGGCCACACGACATCGATGTCCGCAAGCTCGTGGACCGTGCCGTCGCGGAGGGTGCGCAGGGTGATCGGCTCCCCCGGGCGGTGGCGGGTGCTGGGAAGCAGCACCTCGTGCCCGGAGGCGTCGACCTCGGGGGCGCGTCCGTCGACCAGGGTCCAGTCGCTCGGGTCGTCGGAGACATGGATCCAGCGGCCTTCGCGCGTGATGCCGATGGCGATCACGGCGAAGCGCTCGCGATCGATCGCGGCCAGGATGCCGCCGGCGGTCACGCACGAGATGCCGTGCTCCCCGCTGCGGCCGCCGAACAGGAGGGCGACGGTGGTTCTCATGGGCCAAGGATATTCACTGTTGGTCACTCCGGGCGCACCGAGCGTGCCAGCAGTGCCGTGGTGACCTCTTCCATACGGGCGCCGTGATCCACGACCGCGACCACGGCGCGGGTGATGGGCATGTCCACGTCGAGGCGGGCGGCGAGCTCGGCGACGGCGCGAGCGGTGGCGACCCCCTCGGCGGTCTGCCCGACCTCGGCGGCGGCCGCAGCGACGTCGAGGCCGCGGCCGAGAGCGAGGCCCAGGCGATGGTTACGGCTCAGCGGCGACGAGCAGGTGGCCACCAGGTCCCCCATCCCGGCGAGGCCGGAGAAGGTCTCTCGCCGACCGCCGAGGGCGACGCCGAGCCGGGTGATCTCTGCGAGCCCGCGGGTGATCAGGGAGGCGGTGGTGTTGTGTCCGTGGCCGAGCCCGACCGCCGCACCGACCGCGATCGCGATCACGTTCTTCACCGCTCCGGCGATCTCCACGCCGATGACGTCGGTGGAAGTGTAGGCGCGGAGGTACGGCGCCTCGCTCCAGGCGGCCAGGACGTCCGCGAGCGCCTGGGAGGGGGCGGCGACGACCGACGCGCAGGGGCGGCGCTCGGCGATCTCCGCCGAGAGGTTCGGACCCGAGAGCACCCCGATGCGCTCCGGGTCGACTCCCCCGGCCTCGGCGATGATCTGGCTGATGCGAGCATCAGTACCGCGCTCGATGCCCTTGGTCAGCGACAGCACCGGCACCTCTGGCAGCTCTGGCCACGGGGCGAGGGTGGCCCGCATCGACTGGGCGGGGATCGCGACCACCAGCCCGTGGACTCCCTCGAGCGCCTCCTCGAGGCGAGAGGTGCTGTGGATCGACTCGGGAAGTCGATGCTCGCGGAGGTAGGTGCTGTTGCGATGCTGTTCGCGGATCTCGCGGGCGACCTCCTCACGGCGGGCCCACAGCGTGACCTCGGCGCCGCCGTCGGCGAGCACCTGGGCGAAGGTGGTGCCCCAGCTTCCGGCGCCGAGCACGGCGAGACGGGTGGTCGATGTCATGTGATCTGCTTCCAGGCTCGAAATCCGTGCTGGGGCCTGCCTACCTCAGGACGATGGGCATCCGTGCGGCCGTCGTGCAGCTCCTGTGGGGGCTGCTGACCTCGCAGCTGTCCCAGCAGCTCCGCGATCTTCATCATCAGCTCCTCGGTGACGCGCAGGGCGGCCTGCTGGGTGGTCTCGCCATCCAGCTGCGACACCGTGAAGGGCTCTCCGACCAGCATCTGCACATGACGGCCGGGTCTCGGTCGCGGCAGCGGGGAGCCGACGGGCCACAGGGCCCGCCCGCCCCAGGTCGCGATCGGCAGCAGCGGGGCCCCGGTGTCCAGGGCCAGCCGCGCGGCACCGACCCGGCCCCGCATCGGCCACAGCTCGCGGTCGCGGGTGTACGTGCCCTCGGGGAAGAGCATGATCAGCTCGCCGCGCGCGAGGGCGGCGCGGGCATCGGCCAGGGCATCGCTGCTGCGAGAGGTGCCGCGCCGCACCGGGATCTGGCGCGCGGCGCGCAGCAGGGCGCCGAGCACCGGGACCCGGAACAGGGTCTCCTTGGCTAGGAAGCGCGGAGCGATCCCGTGGGCCTGGAGGAGATGCCCGTAGCCGAAGGCGTCGAAGGCGCTCAGATGGTTCCCGCAGGCGATCACCGCTCCCGCTTCCTGGGGCAGGCGCTCGACTCCCTGCCAGCGTGGGCGGGACAGCAGGGCGATCAGGGGGCGCAGCGGGAGCTGCGCGAGGCCGATCACGAGTCCTGCCTGTCGCTCGGGCCTCCGGGCGGTGCCGATGTCCCAGCTGCGCAGCAGGGACGTCATCGTGCTGCCGAGGGGCCTCGGCCCAGAGCCTTCCGCGAGACCTGTCCGGTCAGCGAGGCGGCTGCGGGGTTGCCCGCCAGCGCGCGTCGGCGCAGGGTAGTGGGAGCCCGCCGCGCCAGGGTGTTGACCGCAGCGGCGTGCATCAGCCGACGGGGCGCGAAGGCCAGGCGGCCACGCACTGATCGGAACTTCACCGCGGTGGTGACCTGCAGCAGCTCGCCGCCGGGGAGCAGTGCGACCCCGATCCGCACGGTCAGCTTCTCGTCGTCGTCGATGATCAGCGCCTCGGAGCCGAGCACCTCGTCCGCGACGAACTCCTTCTGCGGCGGCGGGACCATGTCGAACAGCCGGATGGCCTCGTCGCGCAGGGCCCGCAGGCCTCGGGAGGTCAGCGGGGTGTTCTCGTGGGAGAAGATCGCGTCCGCCCAGACCCGGGGGTCCGGCTCATCGACCCCGGCGGTGGGCACGATCACGACATCGCAGTAGTCGGGGATCGGGATGTCCCGCAGTGCGAGGGAGCCTGCCGCTCCGGCCACCGGGCCGGTGATCTGGCTGGCAGGCAGCTCCTCCGCCGCCATCAGCCCTCCTCCCAGAATTCGCCGCCGAGGGCTCCGAGCTTGTCGCGGAAGGATTCGTACCCGCGGTCGATGAGGTCGATGCCGCGGATGGTCGAGACCCCTTCGGCACCCAGCGCCGCGATCAGGTACGAGAAGCCGCCGCGCAGATCGGGGACGGTGATGTCCGCGCCGTGCAGCGAGTTGGGGCCGGAGACCACTGCGGAGTGGTTGTAGTTGGAGCGGCCGAAGCGGCAGCTCGACCCGCCCAGGCATTCGCGGTAGACCTGGATGCGGGCTCCCATGTCGTTCAGCGCGGAGGTGAACCCCAGACGGTTCTCGTACACCGTCTCGTGGAGGATCGAGATGCCGTCGGCCTGGGTGAGGGCGACCACCAGCGGCTGCTGCCAGTCGGTCATGAAGCCGGGATGGACATCGGTCTCCAGGGCGATCGCCTTGAGCGGGGTGCCGGGATGGAAGAAGCGGATCCCGTCCTCGCGGATCTCCATCCCGCCGCCGATCTTGCGGAAGATGTTCAGGAAGGTCGCCATCGGCTTCTGCTGGGCGCCGCGCACGAAGACGGACCCCTTGGTGACCAGTGCCGCGCAGGCCCACGAGCCCGCCTCGATGCGGTCGGTCAGTGCCGTGTGCTGGTATCCGCCCAGACGGTCGACGCCCTCGATCGTGATGGTGCGGTCGGTCTGCAGGGAGATCAGGGCACCCATCTTCTGCAGCACCGCGATCAGGTCCTCGATCTCGGGCTCGACCGCGGCGTTCGTGAGCTCCGTGATGCCCCTGGCGCGGACCGCTGTCAGCAGGACCTGCTCGGTCGCGCCGACGCTCGGATACTCGAGATGGATCTTCGTGCCGGTGAGCCCGTTCGGCGCGGTGATGTAGATGCCCATCTCGCGCTTGTCCACGACCGCGCCGAAGCTGCGCAGCACATCGAGGTGGTAGTTGATGGGGCGGTCACCGATCCGGCAGCCGCCGAGATCGGGGATGATCGCCTCGCCGAGCCGATGCAGCAGCGGGCCGCAGAACAGGATCGGGATCCGCGAGCTGCCCGCATGGGCGTCGATATCGGCGACGTGCGCTTGCTCGACGTTCGAGGGATCCAGCCGCAGCGTGCCCTCGGCGACGTCGTGCTCGATCTTGACGCCGTGGATCGAGAGCAGGTTCGAGACGATCCGCACGTCGGAGATGTCGGGAACCGAGCGCAGGATGCTCGGCTCCTCCCCCAGCAGCGCCGCGACCATCGCCTTCGAGACCAGGTTCTTCGCCCCGCGCACAGTGATCTCACCGTCGAGGGGCCGTCCTCCGCGCACATGGAATGTCGAACTCATGGTGTCCTTGCCTTGACGGTCGGACGCCCGTGGACGCCGCTCTCTGACCGGGTCACCATACCGGAGGGACCTCGGCGGGAGCCGGAACCCGGCTCCCGGCCCGAGAGGTGGTCAGACAGAGGCTCTCAGTCCGAGTCGGCGGTGCGGGCCGGCAGGGTCTTCGGCATCCAGGACGGGCGCGTCGCCTCGAAGTCGGTGATGTCCTGCTCGTGGCGCATGGTCAGGCCGATGTCGTCCAGGCCCTCCATGAGGCGCCAGCGGGTGTAGTCGTCGACCTCGAAGCGGAAGGTGCTGTCCCCGGCGTGGGCCTGACGGTTCTCCAGGTCCACGGTCACCTCGGTGCCGGGGTTCTCCTCGAGGATCTTCCACAACTGCTCGAGATCGTCCTGCGACAGGATCCCGGCGACCAGGCCCTGCTTGCCGGCGTTGCCGCGGAAGATCTCCGCGAAGCGGGTGGACAGCACGGCTTTGAAACCGTAGTCGCGCAGCGCCCAGACCGCATGCTCGCGGGAGGAGCCGGTGCCGAAGTCGGGGCCGGCCACCAGCACCGAGCCCTTCGCGTAGGCGGGCTGGTTCAGCACGAACTCGGGGTCGTTGGTGCGCCAGGCGTTGAACAGTCCGTCGTCGAAGCCGGTCTTGGTGACGCGCTTGAGGTAGACGGCGGGGATGATCTGGTCGGTGTCGACGTTGCTGCGACGCAGCGGGACACCGATGCCGGTGTGGGTCGTGAAGGCTTCCATGGAGATGCTCCTGGTCAGGCGACGGGCTGGAGGTCGGAGGGCGCGGAGTCCGCACCGAGGTCCGACGGCGAGGACAGGGTGCCGCGCACGGCGGTGGCGGCAGCCACCACCGGGGAGACCAGGTGGGTGCGGCCACCCTTGCCCTGGCGGCCCTCGAAGTTGCGGTTCGAGGTGGAGGCGGCGCGCTCGCCCGGTGCCAGCTGGTCCGGATTCATGCCCAGGCACATCGAGCAGCCGGCCTGGCGCCATTCAGCACCGAAGTCCAGGAAGATGCGGTCCAGCCCCTCCTTCTCGGCCTGCAGGCGCACCCGGGCCGAGCCGGGGACGACCAGCACCCGCACATCGGGGTGCTTGCTCCGGCCCTCGAGCACCGAGGCGAACGCCCGCAGGTCCTCGATGCGGCCGTTGGTGCACGAGCCCATGAAGACGGTGTCGACCTTGATGTCCTTCAGCGGGGTGCCGGGGACCAGGTCCATGTACTCCAACGCGCGCTCGGCGGCGTTGCGGGCACTGTCGTCGGTGAAGTCCTCGGGCGCGGGGACCGAGGCGGACAGGGGCAGGCCCTGGCCCGGGTTCGTGCCCCAGGTGACGAAGGGCTCGAGCGTGTCCGCGTCGATGAACACCTCGGTGTCGAAGGTGGCGTCATCGTCGCTCCGCAGCGTCTTCCAATAGGCGACGGCCTCGTCCCAGTCCTTCCCCCGCGGCGCGTGGGGACGACCCTGGACGTACTCGAAGGTGGTCTCGTCGGGGGCGATCATGCCCGCACGCGCTCCCGCCTCGATGGACATGTTGCAGACGGTCATGCGGCCCTCCATGGAGAGCTGACGGATCGCCTCGCCGCGGTACTCGAGCACGTAGCCCGCGCCGCCGCCGGTGCCGATCTTCGCGATGACCGCGAGGATGATGTCCTTCGCGGTCACGCCCGGCTTCAGTGCGCCGTTCACGGTGATCGCCATGGTCTTGAAGGGGGTCAGCGGCAGCGTCTGGGTGGCGAGCACGTGCTCGACCTCGCTGGTGCCGATCCCGAAGGCCAGAGCCCCGAAGGCGCCGTGCGTCGAGGTGTGGGAGTCGCCGCACACCACGGTGATGCCGGGCATGGTCAGGCCCAGCTGCGGGCCGACCACGTGGACGATCCCCTGGTCGACGTCCCCGAGCGAGTGGATGCGCACGCCGAACTCCTCGGCGTTGCGGCGCAGCGTATCGATCTGGGTGCGCGAGGTGAGGTCCGCGATCGGCTTGTCGATGTCGATCGTGGGGGTGTTGTGATCCTCGGTCGCGATCGTCTGGTCGATCCGGCGCGGGCCACGGCCCTCCTGGCGGAGGCCGTCGAAGGCCTGCGGGCTGGTCACCTCGTGCAGGAGCTGGAGGTCGATGTACAGCAGGTCCGGTTCGCCGTTCTCTCCGCGACGGACCACGTGATCCGCCCAGACCTTCTCCGCGAGGGTCCCCGCCATATCGATCCTTCCCTGCGCCCCGGATGAGGGCGCGCTGCTGAATGCTGAGATGCACTCGGGGTGCGAGCGCTCGTCCCATGGTGGGCGGGTCCACGATGCGATGCACTTGCGTCTCACCAAATAAGACGGCAGTATCGGAGCATGGACAAGACCTCAGAGGAGAACGGCAGCGGCGTCGGCGTGCTGGACAAGGCGGCGATCGTCCTCGGCGCCCTCGAAGCCGGCCCCGCGACCCTCGCCCAGCTCGTGCAGTCGACGGGCCTCGCCCGGCCCACCGCGCACCGCCTCGCCGTCGCGCTCGAGTTCCACCATCTCGTCGCCCGCGACATGCAGGGACGCTTCGTCCTGGGCCCGCGCCTGGGCGAGCTCGCCGCCGCCGCCGGGGAGGACCGCCTGCTGGCCTCGGCCGGTCCCGTGCTGGCCGCGCTGCGTGACCACACCGGCGAATCCGCGCAGCTCTACCGTCGCCAGGGCGATCACCGCATCTGCGTGGCAGCGGCGGAGCGACCGATCGGGCTGCGGGACTCGGTGCCGCTGGGCGCCGCGCTCACCATGCGGGCAGGTTCCGCCGCCCAGATCCTGCTGGCCTGGGAGGAGCCCGACCGCCTGCATCGTGGGCTGCTCGGCGCCCGGTTCACCGCGACCCAGCTCTCCGCTGTGCGGCGGCGCGGATGGGCGCAGTCTATCGGCGAGCGCGAGCCCGGCGTGGGATCCGTCTCCTCCCCCGTGCGCGGTCCGAACGGGCGCGTGGTCGCGGCCCTGAGCATCTCCGGACCGATCGAGCGCATCACCCGTCAGCCGGGCCGCCTCCATGCGGCATCGGTCATGAGCTCGGCGAACCATCTCACCGAGCTGCTGCGCCGCGCAGGCTCCTGAGCACGCACGCCCGCAGCGTCAGTCCCGTCCCGCAGCGTCAGTCCCGCTCGATCCAGACCGGGGTGTTGGCGAAGCGCAGCACGTTGACCAGCTGACGAGGTGCGCCGACCTTGCCTCCCGCACCCGATGAACGCTCCCCTGCGACCACCATCAGGCAGGCGTCCTCGCTGGCCTGGACCAGCTGCTTCGGGCTGTCGGACGCGGCGATCGTCACGTCCCGCACGAATACTCCCGGATGCGTCAACGAGATCCGCTGGGCGACGCCGGCGAGGATCTCCTGCGCCTGTTCCGGGGTGGTCTCCGGGCGCACGACCAGGTGGAAGTCCCGCCCGTAGGCCTCTGCGAGGTCCGCGGCCCGGGTGACCACCTCCGTCGCGATCTCGTGATGCACCAGGCCGATCGGCCCCGTGCCGTCGACCCGTCCGCGGACCACCACCACGGGGCAGTAGGAGCGCGCCGCCAGCGCAAGGCTCTTGGACCCGACGATGAGGGTCATCAGACGCCCCATGCCGCGACCTCCGAGCACCAGCAGATCTGATTCCCTGCTGACCCCGACCAGTACCGGCACCGCATTGCCGTCGACGATCTCCGAGGTCACGGGAAGATCCGGATGCTCTTCGCGGATGATCCGGGTGGCATCGAGGATCAGGCTGTGCGCGGCATTGCGGAAGCCGGAGCCTGCCATCCCCGAGATCGGGTCGATGTTGACGTCGAGCTCGGTCCAGACGAAGGCGTGGACGAGATGGACGGTGCCGCCGACTGCGGCGGCATGGAGGGCGGCCCAGCGGACCGCCTGATCGGACTCGTCGGCATCGAAGACGCCGACCGTGATTCGGGGACCAGTGCTGTGCGTCATGTCACGACGATACTCTGCCCGCCCGGTGCAGGTCCGGAAATGACGAAGGAGCCGACACTGGGAAGTGTCGACTCCTGCTCGTACCCCGTACCGGATTTGAACCGGTGTTACCGCCGTGAGAGGGCGGCGTCCTAGGCCTCTAGACGAACGGGGCTGAAACGAGATCCGAAAATCTCGGTCGTACCCCGTACCGGATTTGAACCGGTGTTACCGCCGTGAGAGGGCGGCGTCCTAGGCCGCTAGACGAACGGGGCGCGGGCCATGCGGCAATGAAATGCCGCGTAGCGCTGGGGTACCAGGACTCGAACCTAGAACGACGGTACCAGAAACCGCTGTGTTGCCAATTACACCATACCCCATGGTGAGAAGTACTTTCTGCAGTCATTTCCGTTCTGTTCCCCGGTGGTTTCCGTGGAATTTCCGAACTGTTCTGCATGCCGTACCGAGGTAAGACTCTACCGGGTTCTCGGGCGGAGCACAAAGCGAGAAGGCCCCTGGACGCTGTGAGGCTCGGCACCCTGCCCCACAGCGTCCCCGGACTCAGCCCTCTGCAGCCAATCGGCCCTCTGCAGTCAATCGGCTGTGCAGCGAGCGCAGCCGGGCGAGGCTCGAGGGCTTGCCCAGCAGCTCCATCGACTCGAACAGGGGCGGAGAGATCCTGCGCCCGGAGATCGCGCTGCGCAGCGGCCCGAAGGCCAGGCGGGGCTTGACCCCCATGTCGTCGACGATCGCCCCGCGCAGTGCGGGCTCGAGTGCCTCAGCGGTGAAGGCGCCCTCGTCGATCGCCTCGACCTCACGGATCGCGCGCTCGAGCACTGCTGCGGGGTCATCGCCGAGCTTCTTCAGCGCATCGTCCTGGACCACGAGGTCCTCGTCGGCGGTGAACAGGAAGCCCATCAGCTCCGGCGCCTCGCCGAGAAGGTTCATCCGGGTCTGGACCAGCGGGACGGCCGCGGCGACCAGGGCGCGCTGCTGCTCGGTCACGTCCTCGCCCAGCACCCCGCCGGCCTGGAGGTACGGCAGCAGGCGCTCGGCGAGATCCGCCTCGGGCAGCAGACGGATGTGGTCCGCATTGATGGCGGTGGCCTTCTTGAGGTCGACGCGAGCCGGGTTGGGGTTCACGGCGGAGGCGTCGAAGCGCTCGACCAGCTGCGCACGGCTGAAGATGTCCTCGTCGGCGCTGTAGCCCCAGCCCAGCAGGGACAGGTAGTTCACCATGCCCTCCGGGATGAAGCCCTGCTTCCGATAGAGGAAGAGATCCGCCTGCGGATCGCGCTTCGAGAGCTTCTTGTTGCCCTCCCCCATCACGTAGGGCAGGTGCCCGAACTCGGGGATCCGCTCCGCGACCCCGATCTCGATCAGTGCCCGGTACAGCGCGATCTGGCGGGGAGTGGAGGAGAGGATGTCCTCGCCGCGCAGCACATGGGTGATCCGCATCAGCGCATCATCGATCGGGTTGACCAGCGTGTAGAGCGGCTTCCCGTTGGCGCGCACGACCACGAAGTCAGGAGTGGTGCCGGCCTTGAAGGTGATCTCGCCGCGCACCATGTCGGTGAAGGTGACGTCCTCCGCGGGCATCCGCAGGCGCCAGGTGGGCTCGCGACCCTCCGCGCGGAAGCCAGCCTTCTGCTCGTCGGTGAGGTCGCGGTCGTAGCCGTCGTACCCCAGCTGCGGATCCCGGCCCGCCGCCTTGTGGCGCTCCACGATCTCCTCCGCGGTGGAGAAGGACTCATAGATGTGTCCGGACGCCTTCAGCTTCTCGATGACGTCCTGGTAGATCTCTCCTCGCTGCGACTGACGATAGGGGCCGTCCGGCCCGCCCACCTCGACGCCCTCGTCCCAGTCGATGCCGAGCCAGCGCATCGCGTCGAGCAGCTGGTGGTAGGACTCCTCGCTGTCACGCGCGGCGTCGGTGTCCTCGATGCGGAAGATCAGCTTCCCGCCGTGATGGCGGGCATGGGCCCAGTTGAACAGGGCGGTGCGCACCATCCCCACATGAGGGGTGCCCGTGGGGCTGGGGCAGAAACGGACGCGGACCTCGTCGGCAGCGCCGGTCGGGGTCGAGGTCGGGGCGGGGGCGGTGGTCACGCGGGGTGCTCCTGAGGAGTTGTCGAGGATGAGGGGCGAGGCCGTGCTGCTCAACGGCGCACGATCGGATTGGTCAGGGTGCCGATGCCCTCGATGGTGATGTCGACCGAGACGCCGGCGGGGACGCTCCGCACACCGGCGGGTGTACCGGTCAGGACGAGATCGCCGGGCAGCAGGGTGACCACGGAGGAGATCTCCGCGATCAGCTCAGCGACGGAGCGGACCATGTCCGCAGTACTGCCCTGCTGTGCGATCTCGCCGTCGACGGCGCTGGAGATGGCGAGCCCCGCACCGGCTGCGGGATCCAGGTCGGTCTCGATCCACGGCCCGATGGGGCACGAGGTGTCGAAGGCCTTGGCCCGGAACCACTGATCCTCCTCCCGCTGCGCATCGCGTGCGGTGAGGTCATTGGCGCAGGTGTATCCGAGCACATGGTCGGCGACCTGCTCGGGGGTGAGGTTCTTGGCCATCCGCTTGATGACCACGGCGAGCTCGGCCTCGAGGCTCACCTCCTGGCTGTAGGAGGGCAGCACCACGGGATCGCCGGGGCCGACGACTGCGGTGTTGGGCTTGAGGAAGTAGAGCGCCTGCTCCGGCACCTCGTTGCCCATCTCTGCGGCGTGCGCCGCGTAGTTGCGGCCGACGCACACCACCTTCGAGCGAGGGATGACGGGGGCCAGCAGGCGCACGTCCTCGAGCGGCACGACGGTGCCGGTGGGTCGGATCTCTGTGTACAGGGGGTCACCGGTGATCCCATAGACCATGTCCCGGCCATCCTTCTCCTGGACGATGCCGTACATGGGGTCTTCACCGGTGGTGAATCGGGCGATACGCATGCCCGCCAGTCTAGAGCGTCACTCGTCGGCCCCTTCAGCGACCTCGGCGCCGGCGATCTCGGCACCAGATCTCGGCATCAGATATCTCGGCATCAGATCTCGCCGCGTCCTCCTCGACGGAGGTGATGGCGATCATGGCCCGGGTGGTCTCGCCGGCGCCGAGCGTGCAGGTCATCCCCACGCTGTCCGGCGGTCCAGGTCTCGACGCCCTTTCCAGCACGTACTACGCTATACTTGAATCATCAACGACTCTTGGCGCAGGTGCCTGCGTCGCAGAATGGAGCTCCTCCGTGACTGACCCGACCACGACCGCATCCGACCTCTCACGGCTGACCTTCGGCCTGGACACCTTCGGCGACGTCACCGTCGACGCACACGGGGCCCCGGTGCCGGCCTCGCAGGTGATCCGTGACGTGATCGCGCAGGGCGAGCTCGCGGACAGCGTGGGCATCGATCACTTCTCGGTCGGCGAGCATCACCGTCCCGACTTCGCCATCAGCGCGCCCGACATGGTGCTCGCCGCCCTCGCCACCCGGACCGAGCGGATCACCCTCGGCACCGCCGTGATCGTGCTCAGCTCCGACGACCCGCTGCGCGTGGTCGAGCGGTTCTCGACTCTGGATGCGCTGTCGCAGGGCCGCGCGGAGCTGACGGTGGGGCGTGGTTCGTTCACGGAGTCGTTCCCGCTGTTCGGGTTCGCGCTGCAGGACTACGAGACGCTCTTCGAGGAGAAGCTGGATCTGCTCTCCGCCGCGATCACCGGGGAGCCGATCACCTGGTCCGGCACCACCCGTGCCCCGCTGAAGGCGCAGTCTCTCTATCCGCCGCTCGAGCGCGCGCTGCCCACCTGGGTCGCCGTGGGCGGCAGCCCGAACTCGGTGGTGCGGGCGGCCCGCCACCGCCTGCCCCTGATGCTCGCGATCATCGGCGGCGCCGCCGACCGCTTCGCCCCGTACGTCCGGCTGTTCCACGAGGCGAACGAGAAGCTGGGCAACGGCCGACTCCCCGTCGGGGTCCACTCCCCCGGCCACATCGCCGCCGACGACGCGACCGCGCGGGAGCAGCTGGCCCCGCACTGGATCCACAACCGCAACGAGATCGGGCGGGAGCGTGGCTGGGGTCCCTCGGGCATCGCCGAGTTCGATGCCGAGATGCAGCATGGGGCGCTGTACGTCGGTTCTCCGGAGACGGTGGCGCACAGGATCGCGACGACGATCCGCACCCTCGGCGTGGACCGCTTCGATCTGAAGTACGCGAGCGGGCCGATGCCGCACGAGCAGCTGATGGAGTCGATCCGGCTGTACGGCACCGAGGTCATCCCGCGCGTGCGCGAGCTGCTCGCGGCGCGGCCCGACACCGAAATGGACTCGCCCTTCGACGAGGCGTGATGAGGGCTCACGTCACCGCGGTGCCTCCCGCAGCAGGAACGAGCGGATCCTCAGCTCCGTCTCCTCGCTGCTGATCCCGTCCAGGACGTCACGGCACCAGCGGATGAGCGAAGCGCTGGCTCCAGGGCGGGTTCTCTGGTCCGTGAGGAAGCGTGCCGGAGCGGCCACCGTAGGCTGACCCCATGAACGATCGGGAGATCACCACGAACGAGAGCACCGGCACCTCGCGCGAGCGCCGCATCGCGACCGCGGCCGCCGCTCTGGCCCGGCACGCGGACCCCGGGCCCACCGCTCTGGGCAGCCTGACCGACGAGCAGCTCGTGGTGCTCCACGGGACGAGCGAGGCCCCCGCACTGCTCACGCCGTGGCTCGACCGCTCGACGGCTACGGACGCGCAGCGCGAACTGCTGCTGTCCTCGGCGGCGCGCGGACAGCTCGCCGCGGGTGCCATCGCGCCTGAGGGCACTCTGGCGAAGGTTGAGGGGCGCGAACCCGTCGGCGACCCGGAAGACCTCCTCCCGACCGCGCTGCCGGCCGGGATCGTGGGGCGCCGCGTGTATTCCAGTCGGCGTGTCACGGCGACTGACCTCGACGATCCTGCGCGCGGCGCGATCCAGGCCTTCGCCGATCTCGACGGCACCGTGATGCAGGAGCAGATCTCCGCCAACGGGATCCACCACTTCACCATGAGCAGCGTCGATAGCGCGGCGCGGGTCCAGGTCCTCTGGCTGCTGGGCGCCCCCGATCCCGAGAGCGCCCCGACCGAGGAGCAGGCCGCGGAGGTCCGCTCCGGGACGCTCGAGGAGCTCACGGCTGATCCGGAGATCGGTGTCCTCCTCTCCTCCGCCACCCGACGGGTACGGATCCTCGCCGAGGATCGCGCCGAGGGCGTCGAGCAGGTGCTCTGGGTGCTCCACGACGGAGAATCCACCGTCGCGCTCCAGCCCTCGGAACATGGCACCGGAGCGCCCTCCCTCGAGGCCTCCGTGCTCGAGGCCGTGCGCGTGGGTCCGGACGGACTGCGCGCTCAGCTCGCGGAGTTCATGACCGCCGGCTGAGGGCCGGGTTCAGCCGAAGACCAGGTCGCCGACGCCCTCGACGATGCGCTGGGGACCGTCGATGATCGGGTCGAGGATCGGGACAGCGTCCCGGATCCCCTCGCTGCTGTCCTGGAAGAGGTCCTGGGCACCGTCGAGCACGGTGTCCGTCCCCTCGCGCAGCCCGCTCCATCCCGTGAGCATCTCGACCACGTCCCCGGGCGCCTCCAGCAGCGCACGCGAGGGCGACCCCCCGCCGACCGAATCCGGGTTGTGCGCGGTCGCGACCGTCAGGCCGTTCCACGCGATGTCCAGGGCACCGGTCGCGATGCCTCCGATGCCACCGATGAGCTTCGTCACGGGGTGGGGGATCATGCCGACCGTCGTGAACGCCAGGTCCAGGCCGTTGATGTTGTAGGTGATGGCCGCATCGAGCACACCGAACAGGTCCCCGTCCTGGAAGGCCTGCAACCCGTCATAGACCGCGATGCCCATCGTGGATGCATCGCCGACGATGTTGAGGACGTCCCCCCAGGTGCCGACGTCGAACATTCCGACGACGTCGATGGCCGAGGTGACCCCGGCGAAGATGTCGAGCCCCAGCAGACCGTCCTCGCCGAGGAGATCGCCCCAGAAGCCATCGCTCTGGAGCGGCTCGTAGTCCTCGAGCCACTGGGTGATGGTGTCCCAGAGCGAGCCGCCGCCGTCCCCGTCGCTCGCCGCGTCCTGCTCCTCCGCCTCGCGCCGGAGCCCCTCGAGGCGGCGCCGCAGATCCTCGAGCGCCTCCTCGATGCGTTCGAGCACCCGGGACTCGAAGTCCTCGCGGAAGCGCTCGGCGTCCGGCCCGATCCAGGTCGCCGTGCGCACCGCGATGCCGAGTCGCAGGGAGAGCCCATCGAGCTGGCGCGCGCGGGTGTCGGTCAGCTCGGCCTGTGCGCGCAGCGCCTCGGTGTCAGCCCCCAGGAATGTCATCGGTCCCCACCTCGTCCTCGCGTCGTCGTCTCTGCTCGAAGAGTAGACAGCGGCCTGCGTCCGCGCGATGGGGAGCACTCCCCATCACCGCGCTCTCCCGGAGCGGTGCGGCATCATGGGGACGTGCCATCGACTCATTCCGGCAGCCCGGTCATCCTCTTCCGCGCCCCCACCCGTCCCTGGGCACTCGTCGTCGCCACCGCTCTCTCCGTGGTGGTGCTGCTGCCCCTGGCCATCCTGCTCGCCGTGCTGGGCGTGGTCGCCGACTCCGCCTCCGGCATCGTGCTCGGACTGGTCGCGGGCGTCCTCGTCCTGCTTCTCGGCTGCCTGCTGGTGGTCTCCGCACGCCAGCGCTTCACCGTGACGACGGCGGGGATCGATGTCGCCTCGTATCTCCGTACCCGCCACCTCCCCTGGTCGAGCATCCGACTGGTGCGCGTGGGACCGCCGACGGTCTTCTCGCCGCGGGCCACCGAGCTCGTCCTCGCCGACGGCTCGACGGTGCGGCCCTTCGCCACCTCGATGAACTTCGCCCTGTGGCGCGGAGAGACCCCGCTCTCCCACGGCGCCGACGGAACCGCACCCACCCGCTGCACCCTCGCCGCGATCGACGCGCACCGCCGCTACCTGGCCGGGGAGTTCGGGCGGTGAGAGTGCTCTCCGTCGTCGAGGCGCGGCAGCAGCCGCAGCCTGCGGCGCGGCCGGTATCCTGCGGATTGGTGCCGAGCGGCACCGCCCGAGCCGGAGGCCACCAGGATGATCAGTCCACCCCGCCCAGCAGATGACGGCACGCCGCTGTATGTCGCGCCGACCCGGGGATACCGCTGGCTGATGCTCGTGCTCCTGGGCGTGCTGGCGGTGCTCGCACTGGTGGTCCTCGCCCTCGCAATCTTCATCGCCTGGCAGATTGCTGCGAAGCTCTCGACCGCCGCAGCGGTGGTGATCCTGGTGGTGTTCGGGTTCCTGATCGTGCTGCTGCTGGCGCTGATTGTGGTCAACGCGGTGCTGCAGTCCTCGATGGTGTTCGCCGTGACCACGCAGGGCCTCACCTTCGCCCCTCCCTACCGCAGGGCACGGTTCGTGCCCTGGGCGCAGGTGGCGGCGATCGAGCCCTCTCGCGGGATGTTGATGCGAGGCGCGGTCGCGGTGGTGCTCGAGGACGGCGCTCGCCTGACCGCTTCCCTCACCAACGCCTCCGCCGGCTACGCGCATCCTCCGGCCCCGTCCCATCTGAGCCCCGACAACGGTGCCCCGGCGCCGTTGCGCGCGGCGCTCGACGGGCTCGCCCGGTATCGGCGTGGCGAGTTCGCCGAGCCGCGGCTCAGGCCTCCGGGTCCTCCAGCAGCATCGAACGGATTCGCAGCTCGGCCTCCTGCCGGCTGATGCCCTCCTGTTCCTCCCGCACCAGAGAGTGCCCGGAGAACTCCTCCGGCACGATCAGGGGCGGCATCCGGCCGGGGACGATCACCCGGACAGGAACGGACAGCGATTCCTCGCACCCCGGCAGCTCGCTGGCGAGCGTGCCCAGGTAGCTCCCGCGGAATTGCGGTTGCTCCCAGTGCTCGACGACGTCGAGATAGTCGTTCTCGCTCACCTGGATCCACGGCATGAAGACCAGCATCGCCGCCTCCCCGCGGACCGGGAGGGACAGATATCCCGTGAGGTAGCAGTCGATCGAGCCGCCGTTCTCGATCAGGCACAGCTCATCGGTGGACCGGGCGCGCATCAGCTGCTCCCGGGGGCTCAGGCGCAGGTATGCCTCCGGGCGCGTGAACTCAATCAGCGGCCAGGGGTTCGCCACAGTGCCGTCGGCCCCCTCGTGGCGGTGACCGCAGCCGGCGCAGTCATAGTCGATACCTGGCATCTCGGACGCTCCTTCTCCTGCGACGCCCTGCCGCGGGATGGGCACCACCGTAGGAATCCTCGATGCCTCGAGGCCATGGCGATCGCCTCGCTGTGGACGGGGGTCCGCTGGGGAGGAACCGTGGGGTGCTCGTAGGATGGATCGGTCATCGACCCACCCGCTCCCGGAGGCCCCGTGAACTTCCCGCCCCTCGCCGCCCCGGCGCACACGCTGTCGGCCGAGGACGCCGCGGCGGCCCGCCGCGCGCACGAGGACCGGGCCGACGCGCTGACCGCAGCCCATCGCGCACGGCGCCTCCGCGGCGAGAAGCACGCGGTCGAGGACTTCCTGTTCACCTACTACCCGTTCTCCCCCGCCAGGCTGAGGCGCTGGCACCCGGGATGGGAGGTCGCCTACGACGCGGCAGCGGACCTCGGGGCCGACGGCGAGCCCGCGATCGCAGACGTGGACGAGGCAGGACGCCGCTCCTGGTACGTCGACGGCCCCGGGCAGGTTCCAATGCGCCGCGCCGATGCCACGCGATACCTCGCCGAGCGCGGTGACGCACTCGGCTTCATGACGCGGCTGCTCTCGGCGTCCTCGCTCACGCGGCGGCGGCCGGAGTTCGGCTGCTTCGGCCTGCACGAGTGGGCGATGGTGCACCGCGTGCCCGAGGGCGAGCAGCGTCATGAGAATCTTCCGCTGCGGCTCTCTCCGGCGGAGACCGACGCGGTCGTCGAGCGGGAGAACCTGGTGTGCTCCCATATCGATGCCTTCCGCTTCTTCACCCCGTCGGCAGCGCCGCGCAACTCCCTGGAGCCCACTCGCGCCTCCCAGGTCCAGAACGACAACCCGGCCTGTCTCCATGTCGGCATGGACCTCTACAAGTGGGCGATGAAGCTCACCCCGCTGGTGCCGTCGGCTCTCGTGCTGGACTGCTTCGAGCACGCGCGCGAGACCCGGGTGCTGGACATGGAGGCGAGCCCGTACGACGTGCGTCCGCTGGGCTATGGGGTGGTCGCGATCGAGACGCCCGCAGGGAAGGGCGAGTACGTGCGGCGACAGCGTGCGCTGGCCGCACGGGCCGATTCCCTGCGAGAGCGGTTGCTGGCCGTGGTCTTCCCGCTGGCCGAGGCCATTGCGGTCTGAGAGGCACCGCGCGACGGACCGCTATCTCCGCGGAGAGTTCGGCGGTGTCCGAGCGCCCTGGCAGACTGGGACCATGCCCCTCCTGATGCCGTTCCTGCCCGACAGCTCCGCCGACGCCGGACAGGACGCGATCGTCGACGGGTTCATCGCGGCCCAGGAGTCCGTGGGCCGCACCCTGTACCCGCATCAGGAGGAGTCGCTGCTGGCGATCGCCGCCGGTGATCATGTCATCGCCGCGACGCCGACCGGCTCCGGCAAGACCACGATCGCGTACGCCGCGATCTTCGCCGCCATGGCCCGAGGGGAGAAGTCGTACTACACCGCCCCGATCAAGGCACTGGTGAGCGAGAAGTTCTTCGACCTGGTCGCACAGTTCGGTGCGGAGAACGTGGGCATGATGACCGGCGACTCGGCCGTCAACCACGACGCACCGATCATCGTGTGCACCGCGGAGATCTTCGCCAACCACGCACTGAGTGAAGGGCCCGGCAGCGACGTGGGCCTGGCGGTGATGGACGAGTTCCACTACTACGGCGACTCCCAGCGCGGATGGGCCTGGCAGGTGCCCCTGGTCGAGCTGCCCGACTGCCAGTTCGTGCTCATGAGCGCGACCCTCGGGGACGTGACGCGCTTCGTCGAGGACCTCAGCGAGCGGACCGAGCGGGACGTGACCGTCATCGATGATGCCCCGCGCCCGGTGCCACTGGACTTCCGGTGGTCGCTCGAGCCGCTGCCGGAGACGATCACCACGATCCTCACCGACCGTGATGCCCCCGTCTACATCGTCCACTTCACCCAGAAGGATGCCCTCGAACAGGCGCAGGCGCTCCAGGGCCAGAAGATCCTCTCCGCGGAGGAGAAGGTCCAGATCCGCGAGATCATCGGGGACTTCCGCTTCTCGAAGGGCTTCGGGCAGATCCTGTCCAGGCTCGTGCGCGAGGGCATCGGCGTGCACCACGCAGGGATGCTGCCGAAGTACCGGCGACTGGTGGAGAAGCTCGCCCAGTCCGGGCTGCTGAAGATCATCTGCGGCACCGACACCCTCGGGGTCGGCATCAACGTGCCGATCCGCACCGTGCTGCTGACGGGCCTGGCGAAGTTCGACGGCAAGCGCATGCGGCTGCTGAACGCGCGTGAGTTCCACCAGATCGCGGGCCGTGCCGGCCGCGCCGGCTACGACACGATCGGCCACGTGGTGGTGCAGGCACCGGTCTGGACGATCGAGTTCGAGAAGGAGCGGGCCAAGCATCGTGCCCGCGAGGAGGCGGGCAAGGTCTCCAACAATGCCAAGAAGCGCAAGAAGGAGCCCAAGCCGCGGATCCCCGAGGGTGCGATCTCCTGGTCCGAGGCGACCATGACCAAGCTGGTCGAGAACGCCCCGGAGCCGCTGCGGCCGCATCTGAAGATCACCGCGGGCATGGTGCTCGCGCTGATCTCCCGGCCGGGCGATGCGATCTCCGCGGGCCGGCACCTGATCATGACCAGCCATCAGACCACCGGGCAGAAGCTGAAACTGGTCAAAGACGGTGTGGAGATCTTCCGCGGGCTCAAGGACGCCGAGATCATCGAGGTGCTCGACGCACCCGACCATCTCGGCCGACGCTTCGCCCTGGTGGAGGACCTGCAGCTGGACTTCACCATGAACCAGCCGCTGGCGCCCTTCGCCATCGCGATGATCGACTCTCTCGACGAGGAGTCCGAGTCCCTCACCCTGGACACCGTCTCGATCATCGAGGCCGTCCTCGAGGACCCGCGTCAGATCCTGCTCGCGCAGCAGAACTCCGCGAAGGGCGAGCTGCTCGGAGAGCTCAAGGCCGATGGCGTCGAGTACACCGAGCGGATGGCCCGGCTCGATCAGGTCACCTGGCCGAAGCCGCTCGAGGAGGACCTCGAGGCGGCGCTCGAGATCTATGCGCGCTCCCGCCCATGGGTGCGCTCCGACGAGCTGTCCCCCAAATCCGTGGTCCGCGAGATCTACGAGACCGGGCAGACCTTCAGCGAGTTCGTGCAGCGCTATGGGCTGCAGCGCTCCGAGGGCATCGTGCTGCGCTATCTCTCCGACGCCTACCAGGCGATGCGCCGCACCATTCCGCAGGACCTGCGCACCGAGGATCTCGAGGACCTGATCGAATGGCTCGGCGTGCTGGTGCGCGGCATCGATTCATCGCTGCTGGATGAATGGGAGGCGCTCACCCACCCGGAGGATGCCGACCCCGACGGCGCCTCGGAGATCCGACCCACCACCCCGCGTGGGCTCTCCGCGCAGACTAAAGTGCTGCGCACGATGGTGCGCGCCGCCATGTGGCAGCGCGTCGAGCATTTCGCCTTCGAGCGCGAGGCGCGCCTGGCGGAGCTCGACGGCGGATCCGGCTGGGACCGGTCGCGCTGGGCGGCGACGATGGACGAGTACTACGACACCTACGACGACGTCGGCATCGACGGTCCCGCGCGCTCGCCGCAGCTGCTGCAGATCACGGAGGAGTCGAAGCTCTGGCGGATCCGGCAGGTGCTCGCGGATCCCGATCGGAACCACGACTGGGCGATCGAGGCGGAGCTCGACCTCGAAGCGACCGACGAGGCGGGCGAGCCGGTGCTCGCGATCACGCACGTCGGAGATGCCTCGACCCGTCCCTGAACATCGGCGCCAGCACGGAGCCGGGGCCCGGAGGCGCGGGCCGGAATCGCTGGCCGGAATCGGGGTCCGGGCGCAGAGAAGGCCGCCGTCCACAGGGACGACGGCCTTGCTCCCTTCGATCGCGCCACTGGCGCGATCCGTTGCTACTGAGGGGTCGCCTGCCCCCACGGGTTGACCTCAACCCAGGGGTTCACCTCGACCCAGGGATTCACTTCGACGGCAGGCGTCTTGGCCTTCCAAGGATTCACCTCGACCCACGGGTTCACTTCGACCGCAGGCTTGGTCACCTTCCACGGGTTCACCTCGACCGCAGATGCGGCACCGGCCCCCGCGACGCCGAGCGCGAGCCCGAGAGCGACGCCTCCGGCCAGCGTGGCGGTACGCGCCCATCGGCGGCGCGGCCGCAGCATTCCGTCCTTCTGTGCACTCACCATGTTCATCCTCTCGAGGTAAGCATCAGCGGCTCAGGAGGAAGCCCGCTCGCCCCAGGATACCTGTTGTGAGAGCGATCACAAGCGCTTCGCCTCGGCACGAGACGGGGAGAGACGGGACGGGGTCGATCACCTTCGGTGAGGTCAGACGGGGGCCCGCTCGAGGGTCACGGCCTCGACCGCGGCGCACGCCTCCTCGAGGCTCGCCCCGCGCGCCACTGCCGCGCCGACGAGGAAAGCGGAGATCGGGGCCATCGAGCGCTGGACGCCCTCGGCGACCACGCCCGTCATGAGATGGACACGATCCACGTCCAGATCCACGCCGGAGACCTCGAGCCGCTCCGCCACTCGGTCCAACCAGGGCAGCAGGGTGCTCTCCCAGTCATCCTGCCGTGTCACCGGAGGCTTCGCCGCCATCAGAACTTCACCTTCTCCCAGCCGCGCCGCTCGGCTTCCTTACGGGGGTCCTTGCTGCGGTAGACGATGTACGGCCGGGTCAGGTAGCCCAACGGAGCGGCGAAGACGTGCACCAGGCGGGTGAAGGGCCAGATAGCGAACAGCGAGAGAGCGCTGAGCACGTGCAGCTGGAAGAAGATCGGCGCCTGGCTCATCAGCTCCGTAGAAGGCTGCAGGGTCCAGAACTGGCGGAACCAGATCGAGACGCCCTCCCGGTAGTCGTAGGTGCCCACCGCAGTGTGCACCACGGTCGCCAGCACCCCGCAGAGGATGGTCATCGCCAGCAGCAGGTACATGAGCTTGTCCCCGGCGGTGGTCGCGCCGAAGACGCGACGGTTCGTGCGCCGGCGGTAGAGCAGGATCAGCAGCCCGCCCACGCATGCCACTGCCGCGGCCAGACCGATGATGATGGCCATCAGGTGGTACATGTGATCGGAGATCCCGACGAACTGGGTCCAGGACTTCGGGATGCCCAGACCCACGACATGCCCGAAGAAGATCCCGATGATCCCGTAGTGGAACATCGGCGAGCCGATCGAGAGCAGCTTGGACTCATAGATCTGGCTGGACCGGGTGGTCCAGCCGAAACGGTCCTGGCGGAACCGCCAGACGTGCCCGAGCACGAACACGGCGAGCACCATGTAGGGGAACACCACCCACAGCAGCAGCTGGAGCGTCGTCGGGTCGTTCATGAGGGTCGTCCTCTCAACAGGTCCACGGGGACAGGTCCAGGGGCCTTGGCATCGGAGCTGCAGGAGCTGGCGGCGAAGGTCCTCCCGGCGAGATCTCCGGCATCGCCGTCGAGACCGTAGCCGTCCAGCCCCACGGTCTCTTCCTCAGGACCCTCCTGCGCGAGCTGCATGACCGCGGAGCGGTCATCGGCGTCCAGCGGAGGCAGGGTCGAGCACAGCGCCAGCAGCGCACCGTGCCAGGGAGAGGAGATATCGGCCAGGTGCAGGCGCAGCAGCTCCACGCCGGGCCGGTTGGAGCGCAGGATCTTCGCACCCCGTTCGGCGTCATGAGCTGCACCGAACTCGAGCACCACCGGCAGGTGGTCCGGCAGCTCCTCGCTGCCGATCTCGAGGCCCGCGGTGCGGAAATCCTGCTTGATGCGCAGCAGCGCCATGCCGCGGCGGCGGGTGTCGCCGTGGCTGAAATAGGTCAGGTGCAGGCAGCCGCGTCGGCGCGTGTCGAAGGTGTCGACGTACTCCTCCTGCACCGAGATCTCGTCACGCTCGTCGAGGATGTCCACGGTGCGCAGCAGCGCCGAGCGGGTCGGCTCCGGGAGCCCGGACGCCAGCTCGCGCACCGCGGGATAGCGCGCGATGGTGTCCCGGTCCGGGTAGGTCAGCAACCACGAGACCGCGATCCAGGTGATGCGCAGCTGCTCGGTGGTCATCCCGGAGGCATGCAGCAGGTCCTTCGGCGTCCGCCCCCGTGGGGGCAGGGTCGCGACGGCTCCTGCGCCAGGATCGCTGCGTCGGCTCAGCAGCCGTGCCAGGGCGCCCATCAGGCGCTCCCGGTGGCAGGGGCCGGGAACAGGCCGTCGGGCCGTCCGTTGCCGTCCCAGTTCAACAGGTTGATCCGCACACCCTCGGGGCGATCGACGGCGTTCTCCCGACGCTTGCTCGAGAACCCGGGGCCGGACATCCCCATCGACTCCTCGGGCAGGGACATGCCCATGCCGGGACCGCCGGGCACGTTCAGCGAGCAGTCCGTGCCGGTGCCTTCGAGGTCGTGGGCCGATTCGGCGTGGCCGACGGGGATCACGTACCGGTCCTCGTACTTCGCGATCGCGAGCAGACGGTACATGTCCTGCATCGTCTCGCCGTCCATGCCGACGGCATTCGCGATCCCCTCCCGTGGCTCCTTGCCGAGGTTGATGTCGCGCATGTACGAGCGCATCGCGGCCATGCGGTACAGCACCCGCTCCACCGTGGGGACGTCCCCCGCGGTGAACAGGTTCGCGAGGTACTCCACCGGGATCCGCAGCGCATCGATCGCGGCGAACAGGTTCTCCGCGTCCTCGGCGTCGTAACCGGTGTCCCTGACCACGTCCACGACCGGCGACAGCGGCGGGATGTACCAGACCATCGGCATCGTGCGGTACTCGGGGTGCAGCGGGAGCGCGACCTCGTAGTCCTTGATCAGCTTGTAGGTCGGCGACTTCTGGGCGGCGAGGATCCAGTCGTGATGGATCCCGGCGGCCTCAGCCCCCCGGATGACCTCGGGGTCGTGCGGGTCCAGGATGATGTCCATCTGGGCCCGGTAGAGCTCCTGCTCGTCCGTGATCGACGCGGCCTGGGTGACCCGGTCCGCGTCGTAGAGCACCAGCCCGATGTACCGCAGCCGGCCCACGCAGGTCTCGGCGCAGACCGTGGGCTCCCCCTGCTCGATGCGGGGGTAGCAGAAGGTGCACTTCTCGGCCTTGCCGGTCTGGTGGTTGAAGTAGATCTTCTTGTACGGGCAACCGGTGATGCACATGCGCCAGCCTCGGCAGTCATCCTGATCGACCAGGACGATGCCGTCCTCCTCGCGCTTGTAGATGGCGCCGGAAGGGCAGGAGGCCACGCAGGTGGGGTTCAGGCAGTGCTCGCAGATGCGCGGCAGGTAGAACATGAAGGTCTGGTCGAACTCGAACTGGACCTTGTCCTCGATGCCCTTGAGCATCGGGTCCTTGTCCTTGTGCAGGTAGGTCCCGCCCAGGTCATCGTCCCAGTTGCCGGACCACTGGATATCCAGCCGTTCACCGGTGATCAGCGATTTCGGGGGCGCGGTGGGGATGTTCGGCGAGTTCGCGGGGGCGTTGAGCAGGTTGTCGTACTCGTAGGTCCACGGCTCGTAGTAGTCCTCGATGCTCGGCAGCTTCGGATTCGAGAACAGCTGCATCAGCTTGGTGATGCGGCCGCCGGCCTTGAGCTTCAGGCGCCCGTTCTTCCCCAGCTCCCAGCCGCCCTTCCACTTCTCCTGGTCCTCGTAGCCACGGGGGTACCCCTGGCCGGGACGAGTCTCGACGTTGTTGAACCACATGTACTCCGTGCCGGAACGGTTGGTCCATGCCTGCTTGCAGGTCACCGAGCAGGTGTGGCAGCCGATGCACTTGTCGAGGTTCATCACCATCGACATCTGGGCCATGACTCTCATCGCGGCTCTCCTTCGCTCTGCGTTGTAGGGGGGCTCAGTACTCGACCGGGGTGGTGCGCTTGCGGATCATCGTGACCTCATCGCGCTGGTTCCCCGTCGGCCCGTAGTAGTTGAAGGCATAGGACAGCTGGCCGTACCCACCGATCAGGTGCGAGGGCTTGAGCATGATGCGGGTCAGAGAGTTCGTGACACCACCGCGCTTGCCGTCCCGCTCGGTCAGCGGCACGTTGACAGTGCGCTCCTGGCCATGATGCATGAACGCGGTGCCCTTGGGCATGCGGTGGCTGACCACGGCGCGGGCGGCGACCACGCCGTTGCGGTTGACGGCCTCGACCCAGTCGTTGTCCGTGATCCCGACGGCCTCGGCGTCCTCGACGCTCATCCAGATGTTCTGACCACCACGGGAGAGGTTCATCATGTAGAAGTTCTCCTGGTACATGGAGTGGATCGCCCACTTGTTGTGCGGGGTCAGATACCGCACGGAGATCGAGGTCCCCGCCTCGTCCTTGTCGCCCAGCGGCCGCTCTCCGAACAGGGCGGTCATATCCAGCGGGGGCCGGAACACCGGCAGCGCCTCCCCCATCTCCAGCATCCAGTCGTGGTCGAGGTAGTAGTGCTGCCGACCGGTGAGGGTGTGCCAGGGCTTCTTGCGCTCGACGTTGATCGTGAAGGGGCTGTAGCGGCGTCCCCCGGTCTCCGAACCAGACCACTCCGGGCTCGTGATCACCGGGACCGGCGCGGCCTTGGTGTCCGCGAAGTGGATCCGCTTGCCCTCATGCTCCGCGGCGAGGTCGTGGAGCTTCGTGCCGGTGCGCTTCTCGAGAGTCTTGAATCCCGCAGTGGCCATGTGCCCGTTGGTGGTTCCGGACAGCCCCAGGATGAACTCGCAGGCCTGCAGGTCCGTCTCGAGCTTGGGACGGCCCGCGGCAGGGCCGGTGCGGTGACGGCCGTTGAGCTCCCCGAGCTCGTTCACGTACTGCTTCACGTCGAAGGTCACGCCCTTGGCGGTCATCCCGAGCGTCTCCAGCAGCGGCCCGATCGAGGTGTACTTCGCGTGGATCTGGGTGTAGTCCCGCTCCACCTCCACCAGGGTGGGCATCGTGCGCCCCGGGATCGGTTCGCACTCACCGAACTTCCAGTCCTTGACCCGACCGTGCGGGGTGGCCAGCTCCCCGGGGGTGTCGTGCTGCAGCGGGAAGGCGACGACGTCCTGGCGGGTTCCCAGATGAGTCTCGGCCAGCTCGCTGAACTTCTCCGCGATCGTCGCCCAGGTCTCCCAGTCGGTGCGGGATTCCCAGGGGTTGGAGATCGCGGGGTTGAAGGAGTGGATGAAGGGGTGCATGTCCGTGGTGGAGAGGTCGTGCTTCTCGTACCAGGTCGCAGCTGGCAGCACCACATCGGAGTGCAGGGTCTGACTCGTCATCCGGAAGTCGAGGGTGAGCATCAGGTCGATCTTGCCGATGGGCGCCTCGTCCCTCCACTTCACATCGCGCGGGCGCAGGTGCTCCGGGGTCTCCTCCTCGGTGGCGGCGCTGTCCACCCCCAGCAGGTGCCGGAAGAAGTACTGGTCGCCCTTGGCGGAGGAACCCAGGGTGTTCGCCCGCCAGACGGACCAGATCTTGGGGTGGTTCTGCGGAGCGTCGGGGTCCTCGGCAGCGAAGTTGATCCCGCCGCTCTTGAGCTGGTCCACCAGATACGGGATCGTCTCCTCGCCCGCTTCCGCAGCACGAACGGCGACGTCCAGGGAACTGATGTCGAACTGCGGGTAGAACGGTTGCCAGCCCAGCCGCTGGGACAGCGCCACGGCATCGGCCGTGGTGGTGTTCGCGAACTTCCCTGCTCCTGTGGTCGCGGCGAGGGTGTCCGCTCCGAAGCGGTCGTAGCGCCACTGGTCGGTGTGCATGTACCAGTAGGTGGTCTGAGTCATCTGCCGCGGCGGGCGGGACCAGTCCAGGGCGTTGGCGAGGTGCAGCCACCCGGTGAGGGGACGCACCTTCTCCTGGCCGACGTAATGGGCCCAGCCGCCGCCGTTGACGCCCTGGGTGCCGCAGAGGTTGGTCAGGGTGAGGAAGGAGCGGTAGATGGTGTCGGAGTGGAACCAGTGGTTGGTGCCGGCGCCCATGATGATCATCGAGCGGCCGCCGGAGTCGATCGCGTTCTGGGCGAACTCCCGAGCGATCCGGGCCGCCGCCTGCCCGGGCACACCGGTGATGGTCTCCTGCCAGGCCGGGGTGTACAGCGACTCGGCGTCATCGAGGCCGGCCGCCCACTGCCCGGGCAGTCCTTCCCTGCCCACGCCGTACTCGGCCAGCAGCAGATCGAAGACGGTGGTGACGGTGCGGCCGTCGACGGTGCGCACCGGGACGCCGCGGGGGACGTCGCCGCGGCCGCCCTGACCGACGGTGTCGAAGCGGGGCAGCAGCACCTCGGCCATTCCCTCGTGATGGCCCAGCAGGGACAGGGCGGGATCGAGGTCGCCCAGCTCGAGGTTCCACCGGCCTTCGCCGTCAGCCGAGTAGCGGTGGCCGAGGGTGCCGTTGGGCACCACCACCTCGCCGGTGACCGTATCGAACATCATCGGCTTGAAGTCCGCATGCTCGGTGGTCGCCTCGGCGGTGCGGTGCTCCCCCGCCTCGCTCGCGACCAGGAACTTGCCCGGCACCACCGAACCGTCCTCGCGGGTCTCGAGCTGCACCAGGAACGGCAGGTCGGTGTACTGCTTCGAGTACGACTCGAAGTAGGGGACCTGCTTGTCCACATAGAACTCGCGCAGGATGGTGTGCCCCATCGACATCGCGAGCGCCGCATCGGTGCCGGGATGCGGGGCGAGCCATTCGTCGGCGAACTTCACGGACTCGGCGTAGTCGGGGGCCACCGAGATGACCTTCTGGCCGCGGTACCGGGCCTCGACCATCCAGTGGGCGTCCGGGGTACGGGTCAGCGGAACGTTCGAGCCCCACATGATGAGGTAGGCGGCGTCCCACCAGTCACCGGACTCCGGCACGTCGGTCTGGTCGCCGAACACCTGCGGGGAGGCCGGCGGCAGATCGGCGTACCAGTCGTAGAAGGACAGCATCGAGGCGCCGATGAGCTGGTGGAAGCGGGCACCGGAGGAGAAGGACACCTGGCTCATCGCCGGGATCGGCGAGAAGCCGGTCGCACGGTCGGGCCCAAACTCCTTGATGGTGTGCACGTAGGCGGCGGAGACCATCTCCACGGCCTCGTCCCAGGAGGCGCGCACCAGCCCGCCCTTGCCACGGGCGCGCTTGTAGCGCATCGCCTTCTCCGGGTCCGAGACGATCGCCTTCCAGGCCAGGACCGGGTCGTGGCCCGGTGCCTTCGCCTTCTCCTCCCGATACATGCGCAGCAGCTCGGAACGCACGTAGGGGTAGCGCACACGGGTGGGTGAATAGGTGTACCAGGAGAAGGAGGCGCCGCGGGGGCAGCCGCGCGGCTCGTACTCGGGCTTGTCGGGGCCGGCCGAGGGGTAGTCCGTCTCCTGGGACTCCCAGGTGATCACGCCGTCCTTGACGTAGACCTTCCATGAGCAGGAGCCGGTGCAGTTCACGCCGTGGGTGGAGCGCACCACCTTGTCGTGACTCCAGCGTTCGCGGTAGAAGGAGTCGCCGCTGCGCCCGCCCACCTTGTGCGTCTCACGGTTGTCCTCGCTGATCTTCTCCGAGCGGCTGAACATCTTGCGCGCGCCGATGAGGGCGTCGAACAGCGGGGAGTCGACCGAAGCGGCCTTGGCCGGACGGTTCTTCGGTGCCTGACGGTCCTGGATGGTCATGGGTGCTCCTCCTGGGAACGAGGGGTGCGGCGACGAGGGGTGCGGCGACGTGGGGTGAAGGGCGACGAGGGTCAGGACACGGAGATCTTCTCCCGGGCGGTCGCGCGCGCGCCACGGGCGACGAACAGCGTCACCACGATGGCGCCGACGGTCGCCAGCAGCAGCAGGACGATGCCCAGTGAGTAGCTGCCGCTGTCGGTATGGATGGCTGCCATCACCAGCGGGGGCACGAAGCCGCCCAGACCGCCGGCGGCGCCGACGAAGCCCGTGACGGAGCCGACCACCGAGGGATCGCTGGTCTGCGCGACCAGCGCGAACACCGCACCGGAGCCGACGCCGAGGCCGGCGGCCATCACGATGAAGGCGACGGTGCCGATCGGCATCAGATCGGGCTGGAAGGCAAGGGTGAGAGCGGCCAGCGCGACCGCGATATAGGAGACCAGCAGCGTGTTCGCCGCTCCCAGACGGTCCGAGAGGGTGCCGCCGAGCGGGCGCATGATCACGGCGACGATCACGAAGCCCGCCATCCGGAAGGAGGCGTCGGTCGCCTCGAGGCCGTACCAGTTCTGCAGCATGGTGGGCAGGAAGACGGAGAAGGCGACGTAGCCGCCGAAGGACAGGGCGTACAGGTAGCACGCCTGCCAGGTCACCTTGAGCTTCATGACCGCGACCGACTGGGCGACGATGTTCTTGCGCGAGGGTTCCCAGGTGGGTGCGTTGTGCATGAACAGCCAGGCGATCACCGCGTAGAGCACCAGGGCGACCGCGGTCAGCACGAACGGGGCGGCGTTGCCGACCGAGTTCACCAGCGGCACGGTGGTGAAGGCGCTGATCGCGGTGCCGCCCATGCCCACGCCGTACAGGCCCGTGGCCATGCCGCGCTTGGCGGGCGGGAACCAGGAGTTCACATAGGGCACGCCGATCGCGAACGTGGTCCCGGCGATGCCGAGGAAGAATCCGCCGAGCAGCAACGTCGAGAAGGTGTACTGCCCGATGAGCCCGACGAAGAGCACCGGAATGACGGTGATCAGCGAGACCACCGGGAACATCAGATGGCCGCCGTGCCTGTCGGTCAGCCCGCCCATCACGATGCGGCCGAGGGAACCGACCAGCACCGGCAGCGCGACGATCAGGGACGCGTCGGTGGCGAGGCCCCGCTCGACGTAGACGGGGCCGAGGGGGCTCAGCAGCGCCCAGGCCCAGAAGTTCACGCCGAAACCGAGCGTGACCAGGGCAAGTGCGCGCCAGGCGCCGGGGGGCACCGTGGTGCTGGGGTCTGTGGGGGTACTGGGGGACGCGGTCATCGTCGATTCTCCACGCTCGAGGGCGAATACATGGGTCGAGGAGTTTCCGAGGACTCGCTGCTGGGGTTTCTCTGCACCGGTTCAGGGTCCTCGACCCTGAAGATCACATTAGGGGACTTCGGTCCCGGAAAGCAGTGATTCGGAGGATCATCTGCATTTTCCCGATGTTATGGGCGTGCGTCCTTCGTCGAACTCTTGAGAATAGAATTCAGCAATGCTGGCATCACGTAATT